>NZ_LSJO01000710.1:0-1804 GCF_001556735.1 Sphingomonas sp. CCH9-F2
GGGCCAGCGTGGCGGCGATCTGGGGCGCGTGACCCGCGTCGACATCGATCGAGATCGTCCCGATCACGGGCATTTCGCGCTGCGACAGCGCCAGCAGCCCCAGCGCCATGGCCGCGACGACGATCCGACGGCGACGATAATCCGGCTGACGATTCATGGCCTTGCTCCCTCGAACCTGAACCCTACACGCACCGTGGCCCGGATTCGAGCGTTTTCACGCGGCTTTCACCCAGCGCACGCGGTCGCGCCCGGCGCGCTTGGCGTCGTACAGCGCGCGATCCGCCTCGCGGTACAGCACGACCCAATCCGCCTCGGTTCCGATCACGCCCAGCGCGCTGCCGATCGAAGCGGTCACCTTCAGGTCGAACGGCATCTGTGCGCCGCGAATCGTGTCCAGCACCTGTTCGGGCAGTCCGGTCAGATGCGCGGGCACCAGGATCGCGAATTCCTCGCCCCCCATCCGCGCGATCAGCGCGCCCGCCGGCGCCGCTTCGCGCAGCGCCGCGGCGAACACCCGCAGCACCTCGTCGCCGCCGTCATGCCCCAGCGTTTCGTTGACGCGGCGGAAATGATCGATGTCGATCAGCACCAGCAGCCGCGGTGCCGGATCGCCGATCGCCTCGCGCAGGAAGCTGCGGCGGTTCAGCAACCCGGTCAGCGCGTCGCTGTCCGCCAGCATCCGCGCCAGCGTCTCCTTCTCGCGCGCGGCGTCACGCTCCTCGCTGACGACCTTGATCCGCCACGCGATCGCCAGCGCGCTGAACGATGCCTCCAGCGCCATCGATACCAGCGTCGAATTGTCGAGCCAGAAGCTCCACCCGATCCATCCGGCGGCCTGGACGATCCGCAGCATTGCCAGCGTGATCGGCGCGCTCCACGCGATCGCGAAGATCCGTGCATAGGGCACGCGCGCGCGCCATGCACCCCACAGCACCGGCACCACCAGCGCCAGCGCGGCGGAGAACGCCACCAGCAGCAGCCGGTCGACCGCCAGCGGCCAGTGCGGCCACACGATCAGATAGGTCGCCACCGCGCCGGCCAGGAACACCATCGCCGCCTGCGTCAGTCGGCGCACCGCCTCGGGCATCATCTGCCCGCCCAGGAACACGCGCGCGAACGCGATCGCACTGATGATCGCACCACCCAGCAGCGCGATATTCAGCTTCAGCCGGATATTGTTGTCCATCCCCGTCACGATGCCCAACCATCCGGACGAACTGGCGGCGTAGACCAGCAGCGACAGGATCATCGCGCAATAATAGGGGTGATACCCCTGCCGCAGCGCACGCCACAGCGCGAAGTTCGACAGCAGCAGCGACAGGCACAGTCCGGCGAAGCCCGCGTAGAAGGCGGTCAGCATCAGGTCGTCGCGCTGCCCCTCGCCGACCGTCAGCAACCGCGGGTTCAGCACCACTCCGCGCGTGTTGGTCGTGCCCTCCACCCGCCACAACAATTGCACGGTGCGTGTATCGGCGACCGGGATCGGCAGTTCGAAGAACGCACCGATCCGCAATCGCTGCCATGCATTGTGCCGGTCGAACGCGTTTCGCGCGATCCGCCCGTCATCGCCACGCGCGTACAACGTCGCGGCTTCCTGATAGACGCTCGCCGATCGCACCAGCGATCGCTGCCCGCCCTCGGTGGGAAGTCGTGCCGACAGCACCCAGAAATCGCCCGCGCCCCAGCGCCGCTCCCGCCCCGAACAGTCGAACCCGTGCGGATGGGCGAAGATCGCCGCGGGCGTGTCACCGGGCGCCACCCGCTTGAGGCAGGTCGCCACCGGCGCCCCGCTCCACGCTGCCGC
>NZ_LSJO01000711.1:0-8561 GCF_001556735.1 Sphingomonas sp. CCH9-F2
GCGTGGTGGACTTGCCCGCGCCATTGCCGCCCAGCAACGCGGTGATGCTGCCCGGCTCGACCCGGAGCGAAAGCCCGTCGAGGACGCGGTGGTCGCCATAGGCAAGGGTCAGGTCCTCGATCAGGATCGGGGCCGGCGATGTGAAGGACATGAATACCTCGAGACGCGAATGCGATCTCCTTTGTAGCATCCGGCCGTTAGGTACAATGTATCATTACATTGCCTTGTGGGGAGGTAGCGCGGACCTGAGGCGGGCGGCCCCGGCCCGGACGCCGTTCAAAAGCCCGGTCGAACCGACATCCCGGAGCGCGTCGCTACCTCCGCTTGCAACCGCGCGACGAGGTCAGCAGCGACGGACAACAGATAGCCTATCGGTGAAGCGGCACGCCCCGGCTCGCCCTCGTGGAACCAGAAGCCCTTCATATAAAGAGCATAGTCGGCAGCATGCTGCATATTTGACGCATCACTCGTCCGCGAAGAAGTCCTCGTCCAGCCGCTTCACCGCGATCGTCCGGCTCACCCGAACGCCGACGCCATGTTCGATCATCAGCTCGGCAAGGCGCGTGCCGTCGATCAGGATCACCCGCTGCGGCAGATGGCGGACGAAGTCGATCGCGGGGGCGCTGAAGCTGGAGGTGGTGACGAACACACCCTTGGTCGCGCCGAAGCCGACCAGGCTGCCCACGAAGCCCTGCACGTCCGGCCGGCCGACCCCGATATGCGGGGCATAGCGTTTCGCCTGGATATAGATGCGGTCAAGGCCGAGGCGGTCCTCGTCGATCACGCCGTCGACGCCGCCGTCGCCGCTGCGCCCCAGGCTCAGCGCGGCGCCCTCATGGCTGCCGCCATAGCCCATCGCCACCAGCAGATCGACGATCGCGCGTTCGAAAAAGGCCGGGCTCTGCGCCAGCACGCGCTGGAGCAATTCCGTCTTTAGCGCCGCATGGAGCACGCCATGCGCGGCGTCGATCTGCTCCTCGGGCGTGGCGGTCGCGGTGGCGGCAGCTTCGGCGACCAACGCCTCGGCTGGCGACGCCTGCCCATCCCCGGCGTAGAATTGCGCGAAGGCGGGATAGGTCTTCAGCGTCTCGACGGTGATCGCCGCCGGCTGGGTCGCGAGCAGCGCCAGCCCTTCCGCGCTGGCGACGAAGCGGCCGCGCGCGGGGCTGTCGATCAGCCCCGCCTTCGCCATATAGAATTTCGCCCAGTGGATGCGGTTGTGCAGCACGCGCTGCCGCCCGCTGGGGAGCATCTCTTCGCGCTCCGCCTCGGTCAGGCCGAGCTGATCGGCGATCGCCGCCGCCGCATCGGGCACGCGCGTGACGCCGGTGGCGGCGAGGCGCAGGACCGGCAGCATCAGCGCCTGATAGTCGGGAATGGCCATGCGTCCCGCTCCCCGCTCAGCCCACGGCCTTGCGCGCACGCCCGCGCTTCGGCTTGGGCGCGGCGGCGCGTTCGGCGCGGATGCGGTCGAGCAGCACGCTCGCCGGTTCGTCATTCGGGTCCTGCGGCACCAGTTCGCCGCGAAACGCCTTGGCGAGGATCGCGGCTTCCAGCCGGTCGAGCAACGCGCGGGCGCGGGTTGCTTCGGCTTCGAGGCGGTCGGCGCGGGCGAAGGCGGCGTCGAGCAGACGGTTCATCTCGATCTGTTCCGCCATTGGCGGAAACGGAATGCCCAGCGCCTTCAGCTTCGTTCCATTGACATTCGCCTGCCCGACCTGCTGGCTCGCGACTTGCCCCACCCATTCGCGACCGATCGGCGAGTTAAGGTAGCGGGCTAGCAAGTCGGGCAATATATCGGCACATCGAAGACGTATCAGATACGACGCGAACGACGCGGGCTCATTGCCCCGATAGACGGCGGCTTTGCCAACTAGCTCGGGACTGTTCGTGCGATTGAACAGCACATCCCCGTCTATCAGAAAGAGCGCCGGAAACTCGTCATGGGACGCAGAAAGATATTTGAGTTTAGTCCAATCAAGGGCACCTCGCTGAATATTTCCCATCCTCAAAACGGGAACACCTCCAGCGTCATCCGTAGTCTTAGCGGACGTACCGTACTGAACCACCCCAACAAGTTCATCGACAGACGCCCATCGCCACGACGATGGTATGGTGATTTCAGGCCGCCACTCGACTGGCAGAGCAGGTTTACGCCGCCGCATACCTGCAACGCGCTCATATGCATCCTCCGTCTCAGCGGCTGGTGAGGCATACAAATTGTGCTCCCCACGCCACCGTGCCGTCAAATCACCGCGCATCGCAGCGACGACTGTAGACGCCCGCAAGTTGTCAGCGAGCGCGCTAACCCTCTCCAAGTCGACACGCGCCCGCCCGATGGAAGCGGTCAGCGCATCGACCTTCGCGACGATACGGCGCTGTTCGGCCAACGGTGGCACGGGAACAACGATCTTTGCCGCCTCCGCCGGGCGTGCGCGCATCAATGAGCCGCCGACACCCGAAACAGTAAGCATGAATTGGGCATGGAACACGTCCGACAGGACAAAGCGCCGAAGAAATTCCGGTTCGAGCGCGGAGTCTCTGAAAACGATCCACTCACCAGAAGCGATTTGTGGCCGATCTCCGCATTTTGACGGCACGACCCAACCCCGGCGGATATGCGGCACAATCTTACAGAGCAAAACGTCGTTCGGAAGCACCTTTTGCTTGGTGCTTCCGATATCCGCGCCCTTCGCTTGCTCGGGTTGATAAGCCGAATAGGATGGAACGCTGAACAGATCATACTCGACCTCCGGCGTTCGCCGAGGGTCAACCGTCTCGGTCTTACCTTGGCATTCCCCCAACGTCGTCTCAACCCACCCCTCAGGCAACGTCATTCCGCCACCTCAGCCGCGACCGGCTCTTCCGTCTCGCTCCCCAACTCAGTTACCAGCGCACCGATTTCTTCCAGCGCGGCCATCAGATGGCCTTCGATCGCCGCCGCGATGTCCTCGGGGGTGTCCAGGCCGTCCTCGGCGTCGGCGCTCGTGTCCTTGAGCCAGCTGATGTCGAGATTGTCGCCCCGTGCCTCCAGCGCGGCGCGGTCGAAGCGGCGGAAGCGGCCGGTTTCGCCTTCGTCCTTACGCTCCGCGCCGCCATGCGGATCATCGCCGAACGCCGCAACGAAGTCCTTGAAGTCCGCACGCTTCAGCGGGTTGGTCTTGCCATAAGCGGGCGCGCCCGCGCGCATGTCGTAGATCCACACCGCCTGGGTCGCGTCCTCGGCCGGGTCGGCTTCGGCCGAGCGGGTGAAGAACAGGACGTTGGTCTTGACCCCCTGCGCATAGAAGATGCCGGTCGGCAGCCGCAGGATGGTATGCAGGTCGCAGCGATGCATCAGCATCCGTCGCAGCGCCTTGCCGCGCCCATCGTCGAACAGGACGTTATCGGGCACCACCACCGCCGCACGGCCGCCGGGGGCAAGCGCGCGGATGATGTGCTCGACGAACGGCAGCTGATAGGAGGAGACGCGATCGGTGATGGTCAGATCGTCGCGCGTTGGGGGCCCACCCGCCGGACCGAAGGGCGGGTTGCTCAGGATCAGATCGGCCCGCTTGAACGGCGCCTCGCTGCCCTTGGGCGACAGCGTGTCGCCCAGCTCCAGATGATCGGGGTCGATCTTGTGGAGGTGCAGGTTCATCAGCAACAGGCGGAAGGTGTCGGGGACGTTCTCGACGCCCCGGAACGCCTCGCGAAGCTGGAACGCCTGTTGCTTGGGCGACAGCTCGAAATAGTCGTCGCTCGCCTCGCGCATGAAACGGTCGGCCGCGATCAGGAAGCCGCCGGTGCCCGCCGCCGGGTCCTGGATCACCTCGCCCGGCTGCGGCTTCATCAGCTCGACCATCACGTCGATCAGGACGCGCGGGGTGAAATACTGCCCTGCCCCGCGCTTGGTCTCCTCCGCCATCTTCTGGAGCAGGCCCTCATAGGCGTCGCCGAAGGCATCACGCTCGGCGGAAAACCAGTGCAGCCCGTCGATCGCGTCGATCAGGCGGCGCAGATTGGCCGGCTCGCGCACGATGGTCGAGGCGTTCTGGAAGATGGCGACGACCGAGCGATCGGCCACCTTGGCGGGATCGCCCAGGTCGATCAGCGCGCGCTTGTAGACGGTCAGTAGCTCTGCCTCATTCGCCGCCTTCAGCCGCGACCAGCGATAGCCTTCCGGAATGCGGCTCTCGTCCTTCTGCTCGGACGCCATCTTCAGGAACAGCAGATAGGTCAGCTCGGTGACGTACTGCTGATAGGTGATGCCGTCCTTGCGGAGCATGGCGCAGAGCCGCCACAGCTTGTTCACCAGTTCGGCGGAGGGGTTCACGTCGTCGTCGTCCTTGTCGTCAATGCAGGCGGATCAGGCCGCCTGGTCGGTATCGCCACGGCTATCCCAGATGGCGACGTTCAGGTCCATCAGCACATCGCGCAGGTGATGGTCGAACTCGCGGTCGATCGCGTCGAACCCGCCATTCTGGGCGAAGAGCGGGTCGGACAGGATCGCGGGATCGCCAACCGGCTGTTCCTTGAGCGCGCGGCCGATGCGTTGCAGCCAGCGGCGCTGGGCCGGCGTCCAGTCGCGGCTCGCCAGGATACGCTCGACCCCGCTTTCGACGCGCGTGGCATAGGGCACCAGCGGATCGCCGAGCGCCGCCTGCCGCACGAAGCCGATGATATGCGCGGCGATATCGGCATTGCGGACCCTGCCATAGGCGGCGCGGAGGTGGCTTTCGGAAAAGCCGTGCTCGTCCAGCAGGACGGCGATCTCCTTCAACTCGGCGCGGGTCAGGTCGCGCGGCCGCTGCGTCGCGGCGATCAGCGCGGGCACGACGTTCATCTGGCTGCGGACATAAGCCTCGAAGCTTTCGATATAATCGGCCGGGCTGGCATGATCGGGGAAGACGTCCTCGACGCCGATCAGTTCGTCGTCATGCCCCGAGATGAAGACGCCGGGATCGGTGCGCTCGCGCGGCCCGTGATCCAGGATATCGACCAGCGAGGGATGCCGCTCGAACAGCGCCAGCGCCTCGACGGGCGTGGCGTCGCGCAGGCGGTCGGGCAAGGCGTCGGGCGACCCCAGCAACTGCTCGATCCGCTCCCGCGCGGATGGGGCGAGCCGGGGCAGCCGCTGGCGCAGCTTCACCACGATCTGGTCGCGGACGAAGGCCTGATCCTCTTCGCCCGTCGCGCGCGCCAGGTCGCCGAGCAGCGTGGCGAAGCTTAACGCCGGATCGACCACGACGGGCCGCATATCGGTCACGTCCTGAAGATGCACGTAGAGATCGACCGCGTCGAAGATGCGGAAATGGGTCTTGCCGATCTCGTCGCAGCGTCGCGTCGCGCGGCCGATCATCTGGTCGTAGAGGATACGGCTGTTCACCCGCCGCACGAAGACCAGGTTGGTGATCGCGGGCACGTCGATGCCGGTGGTCAGCAGGTCGACGGTGACGACATATTTGGGACGCGGGTCGTTCTTGAACGCCTTGATCCGCTCCAGCGGGCGGTCGACGGTGCCGGTGATCTTCTCGACCAGCCCGCCGGGCAGCGCGCCATATTCCTCGGCCAGCGCCTTGGCGAGTTCGTCGACCAGAATGTCGGCATGGTCGTTGCTGACCGCGAAGATCAGCGTCTTGCCCGGCTGGTCGGGCGGGCATTCCTGCGCCACCGCCTGCGCCACCGCACGGTTGAACGGCTGGGTCAGCACCTTGCGGTTGAACTCGGCGACCTCGAAATCGACCTGATCGGGCAGCGTCATCAGCTCGATCTCGCCGGTCTGGCGGTCGACGATCTCGACCTCGTCGCCCGCGTCGAAGCGGATGCCGGTCTGGCTGAGCGCGGTGGTGATCCGACGCGGCGGACGATGGTCGATCAACCACCCGTCGATCACCGCCTGACGATAGCCGTAGCGATAGACCGGCAGGCCGAAGATCTGCGTGGTGTGCAGCGCGGGCGTCGCGGTCAGCGCCACCGTCGCGGCGTCGAAATAGTCGAGCACACGGCGATAGGCGGACAAGTAATCGTCGAGATTGCGAAAGCCGAGATCCTCTTCGCGCAGCTCGGCGTCGAGCGTGTAGCCGCGATGCGCCTCGTCGACGATGATCAGGTCGTAGGTGCCAGGCGTCGGCCGCATCGCATCGGGATCGTCGAACAGGCGCCGGATCATCGCCTGCACGGTCGCGACCTGCACCCGGTCGACCGCTTCCGGCAGCTTCTTCTCCAGATCGGCGACGTTGAAGACATCGCTGAACTTGAGGAAGCCGCTGGTGTCGGTCACGCTCATCGCGTCGAGAGTCTGGCGGCCCAGCGCGCTACGATCGACCAGGAAGAGGATGCGGCGGAAGCGATTGGCCCGCAGCAACTCGTACATTAGCGCGATGGCGAGGCGCGTCTTGCCGGTGCCGGTCGCCATCGCCACCAGCATGTCCCGCCGCCCGGCGCGGATCGCGTCCTCGACGGCCGCGATGGCATCGCGCTGGTACGGACGAAGGCCGGCGACGCCCAGTTCCTGCTCGGCGACATGCGCGTCGGCGGGCGGGATGGCCTGGGCCAACCGCTCTTCCAGATCGCGCGGACTGAACCATTCCGGCAGCGCACGCGGCACCGCACTCGGCGTGCGCGCGTCCCAGAACCAGATGCCCGATTTCGTCGCGAGCTGCTTTACATAGGCGCGGCCGTTGGTCGCGAACAGGAACGGCACTTGATAGCGATGCTCGCCATCGGTCCAGGGGCCGCCGAGGGGATATTCGTCGGGCGTCAGGACGATGTCCTGCGCATAGCGCCTGGCCTGCCCGAGCATTCCGGGGACGTCGGTCTTGCGCTTCTTCGCCTCGACTACGCCGACGCAGCGTCCGTCGATGAACAGCGCATAATCGACGCGTCCCTTCTTGGCAGGCCATTCGGCGATCGCCATCGCCTCGCCATAAACGGGCCGAGCGCCGGCGGTGTGGGTCAGCGTCTCGCTGTCGACGGTCCAGCCCGCCGCGCGCAGCTTGGCGTCGATGAGCACGCGGGTGGCGTCCTCGTCCAGTTCGACCTTCTCCGCCGCGCGCGATGCCGCAGCGGACAGCAGCTGCATGTCCTGCGTCGGTGCCGCCTGAGCCTCGGCGCGCACCGCGGCCAGCTCCTCGCGTGTCTTGGCCAGAGCGGCTTCGGTTTCCGCCGCATAGGTCTCCCAGAAGGCGCGTTGCCGCTGCTGTTCCTCGATCGACGCCGCCAGCCGTTCGCGTTCCGCCTCGGCGTCTTGCGCACGCAGACGCGCCTGCGCCTCCGCATCATGGCTGTCGGCCACCGCCTTGCGCAACTTCTCCAGCTGTTCGCGCAAAGCAGCATCGGCGTCAGCGGGCGCGACCGGCGGCACGAACGGACCGGGATCGAACGACGGCGCGTCCCGGTACGTGCGATGGTACCAGACACCGATCGCGCTCGCGAACTTCAGCGCATTCAGGGCATCGGCCGCGGAACCGCGATCCTCGTGCGCAGCGGCGTTCCCCCAGCGCTTGATCTGGAACAGCAGGTCAGCGACCTGTTGCGGAAAAATCCCGCGTGCCCTGCCCTCGCGCAGCAACTCGTCGAACGTCGCCGACGCCGAAGATGTCACGCCATGTCGCGCAACGATCTGCTTCGCCAAGGCTTCGCCAAACAGCCGCAGCTTCAGCAACGCCGCCGGCGGGTCGGAACGGAAATAGCTCTCGGCCAACGCGCCGAGCCGCGCCAACTGGCTGTCGCGCGCCGCCAGAAATCCGAAATTACCGCCCTGCTGCATCTCCACATCCGCTTGTTAGCACGGGCGACATCCTCTTCAATCATTCGCGAATGGCATAACCAAAGGAAATACTTGGGCGGTCTGGTGCCCATAAACTCCGACACGGAGGGTCAATCAGATCGGCAGCATGAAAAAGGGCGCTGGTGGCGCTGATCCGTACGGACGGATGAAGCTAAGGTTGTGAAAGAAGGGAAAAACGGGCGCGGCATCCGCCGGCTCGGCCGGTCAGAATTTTCGTCGTCGATCGATCCTGCCGGTCATCCCCACCCCGCATGTCCTCCCCCAGCCGCTCCGCGCGGCATGGGGGCAAGGACGCGCGCCTGGAGCACATTGCCTCCCAGTCTGCTCAACTGGATCAACTGGATCCGCAGTTCGCGCCGGAACATTGTTCACCTGTCCTTCCGGAAGGATTGGACGGCGTCCCCAACGTCGCGCTCGTGTTCGTCGACGATGACGACCGCTCCCTCGTCGCCGAACACTGCTGGCTCTGGCTGCCGCAGAGCGACGATCGCTGCCGGCACATCCCGGATGGCGACGGTTGGGGCGCGTACCGCCTCGACGCCGACCGGACGCTGCGTCGCCATCCACGCGCCCCGGTGCGCGGCGAAAGGACAAGGCAGGACGGCTATATCCGCGCCTATCGGCGCTTCGCCGACATCCTCGACAAGCAGAGCGCCAGCCGCGTCGTATTACCGCTGCGGGAGCAGCTGCGCATCGCTGCGTGACACCATTATCAGCCTCGTTGGCGCGTAAGGTGCCGCTGACGTGATGTCGTGGACGACCTCCGCACCAGCGTAGCTGTGCGATGATG
>NZ_LSJO01000712.1:0-17023 GCF_001556735.1 Sphingomonas sp. CCH9-F2
GCGCGCGACCTGCTGACCGATCGGCGCCGCGACGTGCTGGCCGCGCGCGAGCGGCTGGTCGCGCGGGTCAACAGGGCGGTTGCGTAGCGCCGCGCGCCGCGCCATGCGGTCGGCATGACGGACACGAAACTGATCGCGATTCTACCGGGCGACGGCATCGGCCCCGAAGTGACTGCCGAGGCGCGGCGCGTGCTGGAGGCGCTGGCGCTGCCGTTGTCGTTCGAGGAAGCGCCGGTCGGCGGCGCCGCCTATCGCGCCAGCGGCCATCCGCTGCCCGACGAGACGCTGGCGCTGGCGAAGCGGGCCGACGCGATCCTGTTCGGCGCGGTCGGCGATCCGGCGTTCGACGGGCTGGAGCGTTCGCTGCGCCCGGAACAGGCGATCCTGGGGCTGCGCAAGCATCTGGCGACTTTCGCCAACCTGCGCCCCGCGCGGATCTTCGCCGGGCTGGAGGATGCCTCGACGCTGAAGCCGGAGGTCGCGCGCGCGATCGACCTGGTGATCGTGCGCGAACTGAACGGGGACGTCTATTTCGGCGAGAAGGGGCGCCGCACCACCGACGCCGGCCTGCGCGAGGGGCACGACCTGATGCGCTATGATGAGTCAGAGGTGCGCCGCATCGCGCATATCGGGTTCCAGACCGCGGCGAAGCGGCGCGGCAAATTGTGTTCGGTGGACAAGGCCAATGTGCTGGAAACCTCGCAATTGTGGCGCGACGTGGTGATCGAGGTGGCAGCGGAATATCCGCAGGTCGAACTGACGCACATGTACGTCGACAATGCCGCGATGCAGCTGGTGCGCAACCCCGGCGCGTTCGACACGATCGTCACCGGCAATCTGTTCGGCGATATCCTGTCGGATCAGGCGAGCATGTGCGTCGGCTCGATCGGGATGCTGCCGTCCGCCTCGCTCGATGCCGATGCCAAGGGGCTGTACGAACCGATCCACGGTTCCGCCCCCGATATCGCCGGGCAGGGGAAGGCGAACCCGTGCGCCGCGATCCTGTCGGCCGCGATGATGCTGCGCCATTCGCTGGCGATGTCCGACCCCGCCGACCGGATCGAGGCGGCCGTCGCCGCCGCGCTGGCCACCGGCGTGCGTACCCCCGACCTGGGCGGCACGGCGAGCACGCGGGCGATGGGCGACGCGGTGCTCGCCGCGCTCTGAAGCGACCGGCGATGGCGCCCCCGCTCGACGTCGCGGTCGTCATCCCGACCTTCAACGAGCGTGCGAACGTCGCCGCTTTGGTCGCGCGGCTCGACGTCGCGCTCGCCGGGCTGGCGTGGGAGGCGATCGTCGTCGACGACGACAGCCCGGACGGCACCGCCGATGCCGCGCGCGCGCTGGCGCTGGCCGATCCGCGCGTGCGGGTGATCCAGCGCATCGGGCGGCGCGGCCTGTCGACCGCCTGTATCGAGGGGATGTGCGCCACCGCCGCGCCGCTGGTCGCGGTGATGGACGGCGATCTCCAGCATGACGAGGCGCTGCTGCCTCTGATGGTCGCCGCGCTGCGCGATGACGCGGCGCTCGACCTGGCGATCGGATCGCGCTTCGCGCCCGGCGGCGGGACCGGGGAATGGGACCGCGACCGGGTGGCGAAATCGGCGCTGGCGACGCGGCTGGCGGCGCTGGTGCTGCGCTCCGACCTGGCCGATCCGATGAGCGGCTTCTTCATGATCCGCACCGCCACCGTCCGCGCGCTGGTGCCGCGGCTGGGCGGGATCGGCTTCAAGATCCTGCTGGATATCATGAGCGCCAGCCCGCGCCCGCTGGCGTTCGTCGAGCTGCCCTACACCTTCCGCACCCGCGCAGCGGGGGAAAGCAAGCTCGACCATGTCGTCGCGCTGGAATATCTGATCGCGCTGTACGACCGGCGGATGGGGCGGATCGTGCCGGTACGCTTCGCGATGTTCTCCGCGATCGGCGCGCTGGGCGCGGGGGTGCATATGGCGGTGCTCAGCCTTGCCTATCTGCTGCTCGGCTGGTCGTTCCTGGCCGGGGAGATCGCCGCGACCGCGGTGGCGATGACGTTCAACTTCTTCCTCAACAACGCGCTGACCTATCGCGACCGGCGGCTGACCGGCGCGCGTGCGCTGTTCGACGGCTGGGTCGCCTTCTGCCTGGTCTGTTCGGTGGGGGCGGTGGCCAATGTCGGCGTGGCGGCGTTCCTGCACGACGTGCGCGCGGGCTATTGGGCAGCTTCCACGCTGCTCGGCGTGCTGGTGGGCGCGGTGTGGAATTACGCGCTGTCGTCGCGTTTCACCTGGGGACGCTATCGCTGAACGGCCCGCCTTGCCCCCGGTCGCGAACCGGCTACGCTGCGCGAAAACGGGAGGGGTGCCGTATGAACGCCGTGTGGATCGCGCTGGGCGCGGTGTTGTTATGCGTCGTCACGACGTCGGTTGCGCTGCTGGCGGCGTCGCGCAAGCCGAAATAGCTCGCCGCGCCCGTCGTTCCGGGTATCTGGCGTCCGTGCCCCTGATCGGGCAAGACGCCCGGCATGCGGGCTGGCCGCGCCGCGCTAGGTGGGGGACGTCGTGTCGAGACCGCATTTCCTGACGCTGGACGCGATGCGCGGCGTGGCGGCGATCACGGTCGTGCTGTTCCACGGCGCCCGGCTGGCCGGCGTGCAGACGATGCCGCACGGCTATTTGGCCGTCGACATGTTCTTCGCGCTGTCCGGCTTCGTGATCTCGCGCGCCTACGATCGGCGGCTGGCGGCGGACTGGACGCCGCTGCCGTTCTTCCGGCTGCGGCTGGTGCGTTTCTATCCGCTCTACGCGCTGGGGCTGGCGCTCGGCGCAACGCGTGAGATGCTGCTGCTGGCGACGCACAACCATTTCGCCTTGCCGGCGCCGCTGCTGTTCGGCGCGCTGGCGGCGGCGGCGCTGTTCCTGCCGTTCCCGCTCGAGCAGCGCGACAATTACCTGTTTGCGATGAACCCGCCCAGCTGGTCGCTGTTGTACGAACTGCTGGTCAACGTCGCCTATGCCGTGGTGTTTCGCTGGCTCACGGTACGCACGCTGGTCGCGATCGCGCTGACCGGCCTGCTGGCGATCTGGGTCTTCGCCATCGACGCGGGGACGCTGCAACTGGGCGGCACGGGCGCGCAATGGCCCGGCGGCACCGCGCGGACGATCTTCGCCTTTTCGGTCGGGGTGCTCATCAACCGGCTCGACCTGCGGACGCGCGCGGTGCCGCCGTGGCTGCTGCTGGCGCTGGTGGTGGCGATCGGGGCCAGCCCGGCGGGCTGGGGCGTCGCGTTCGATCTGGCGATCGTCACCTTCGTCGTGCCGGTGATGATCGCGGCCGGCGCCTCGGCCACGGTGGGGGAGGCGCAGCGCGGACTGTTCGCGTTCCTGGGGGAGATCAGCTTCCCGATCTACGCCATCCACGGCCCGTTGCTGCCGATCGCGGAAATGGCGGCGCAGCGCCTGCCCGGCGTGCCGCGCGTCGCGATGCTGGCGGCGCTGGTCGCCGCGCTGCTGGTCGCCGCGTGGCTGTTGGAGCGGGTGTACGACGCGCCGCTGCGGCGACGATTGCGCCGGTTCGCGATGCCGGACGTCACACCCAGCGCGCGAACCACGTCCAGCGGCTGAACGCGCCGGCGTGCGCCAGCGGCTCGGCCGACAGCACCGGCAGGAAATATAGCGCCAGCGCGAAGGCGACGAGCAGATAGACCTCCACCCACTCGCCCAGCGCCGCGCGCCAGTGATCGATCGCCACCGCCAGCGCGACCGAAAGAAACACCCCGGCGGGATAGTAATAATAATAGAAGCCCAGCGACTTGGGGATGACCGCGAACATCCCCAGCGCCAGCGCCCACAGCATCGCCGGCGCCAGCAGCCGCGCCGATCCGGTGCGGATCCACCCGTACAGGCACGCCGCCACCGCGATCAGCCCGCCCCACATCACCGCCGGATTGCCGATCATCAGGATGCCGCGCTGCACACCGTCGACCGGTTCATACAGATACCAGATCGGGCGCAGCATCAGCGGCCACGTGTACCACGCCGCCTGATAGGTGTGCGGCGGCAGCACCAGGGTCTGGCGCTGGTACATCTCCCACTGGAACGCCAGCAGCCGCGCCGGGGTCAGCGCGTCGTTGGCGTAGAGGAAGGCGGGGGCGAAGGTCAGGAAATAGACCCCGACCGATACCGCCCCCAGCGTGGCGATCGCCGGCAGCGCGCGCATCCCCGGCCAGCGGTCCGTTCGCCCGCGCCGCATCGCCAGGAACGCCACCGCGGCGGCGGCGACATAGGGTGCGGCGCTCCATTTGCACGCGGTCGCGCAGCCCAGCATCGCGGCGCCGATGGCCCAGCTCGCCATGCTGCCGCTGCGCGCGCTCGCCGCGATTAAGGCGATCCCGGCGATCACGAAGGCGAGCATGAACGTGTCGAGCATCGCGATCCGCGCCTGGACGTAGACGGTGAAGCCCAGCAGCGCGAGCGTCGCGGCCAGCAGCGCGGGGGGCGTGCGCTGCGTCAGCACGCGCGTCAGCGCGAAGACCCCGCCGATCGTCGCCCCGCCCGCCACCGTCGACATGAACCGCCAGCCCAGCGGCGTATCGCCGAAGATCAGCATGCCCGCGGCGATCAGTTCCTTGCCCAGCAGCGGATGCTCGACATTCTCCGGCCCCGACAGCGTCAGCAGCACGCGCGCGGCGCGCACGTAATGCACCTCGTCGAACACCAGCTGCGCCGGCACGGTCACGCGGAACAGGAAGATCGCCCAGGCGAGCAGCGCGACCGCCGGTCCCGCGATCCAAGGATTGTCGACGTTGCGGCGCATCGGCGCTGATTCCCCCTTCGCGTGCCCATCCCCCTTGTCTCGATCCGCCGCGAAAGGCAAAGCGTGGCGCCATGAAGCGGCGCACCGGACAGGACCGATCGATCACCCAGGGCTGGCGCCCCGCCACCCAGGCCGTGCGCGGCGGCACCGCGCGCAGCGAGTTCGGCGAAACGTCGGAGGCGATCTTCCTCACCTCCGGCTATTGCTACGACCGCGCGGAGGACGCCGCGGCGCGTTTCGCCGGGGAACAGCAGGGGATGACCTATTCCCGGCTCCAGAACCCCACGGTGGAGATGCTGGAACAGCGCATCGCGCTGCTGGAAGGGGCTGAGGCGTGCCGCACCATGGCCACCGGCATGGCGGCGATGACCGCGGTGCTCTTGTGCCAGTTGCAGCAGGGCGACCATGTCGTCGCCGGGCGCGCCGCGTTCGGGTCGTGCCGCTGGCTGGTCGATACGCTGCTGCCCAAGTTCGGCATCGCCACCACCATCGTCGACGCCCGCGATCCGCAGGCGTTCCAGGACGCGGTGAAGCCCGAAACGAAGGTGTTCTTCTTCGAAACGCCCGCCAATCCGACGATGGACGTCGTCGATCTGGCGGCGGTGTGCGGCATCGCGCGCGAACGCGGCATCGTCAGCGTGGTCGACAATGCCTTCGCCACCCCCGCGCTCCAGCGGCCGATGGACTTCGGCGCCGACGTCACCGCTTATTCCGCGACCAAGATGATGGACGGGCAGGGCCGCGTGCTGGCCGGCGCGGTGTGCGGGACCGAGGATTTCATCACCAACATGCTGCTGCCGTTCACGCGCAACACCGGCCCGACGCTGTCGGCGTTCAACGCCTGGGTGGTGCTGAAGGGGCTGGAGACGCTGGACCTGCGCATCCGCCGCCAGTCCGACAATGCGCTGGCGGTCGGCCGCTTCCTGGAAGGGCGGGTGCCGCGCATCCTCCACCCCGGCCTCGCCAGCCACCCGCAGCATGATCTGGCGATGCGGCAGATGGTCGCGGCGGGCGGTATCTTCGCGTTTGAGGTGGAAGGGCGCGCGCAGGCGCATGCGCTTCTCGACGCGCTCCAGCTGATCGACATTTCGAACAACATCGGCGATTCGCGCTCGCTGATGACGCATCCGGCATCCACCACCCATTACGGCGTTGCGGCCGAGGCGCGCGCGGAAATGGGCGTGACCGAGGGGTTGCTGCGCCTCAACGTCGGGCTGGAGGATCCCGCCGACCTGATCGACGACCTCGACCAGGCGTTGCGGCAGGTGGGGCTGTAATGGCGGTCGGCGCGATCGGGGCGCTGTTTCCCGACGCCGCCACCACCGGCGACGTGACCGTGCGCGTCTCCGCCAGCTACCTGCCCGAACAGTCGGAGCCGGCGCGCGGGCGCTGGTTCTGGGCCTATCACATCCGCATCGAGAATGACGGCGCGGGGGCGGTGCAGCTGCTGACCCGCCACTGGATCATCACCGACGGGCGCGGCGCGCGCCATACGGTGGAGGGGGAGGGCGTCGTCGGTGAACAGCCGCTGATCGCGGCCGGCGCCAGCTACGATTACGTGTCGGGCTGCCCGCTGGCCACGCCGACCGGGACGATGCAGGGCAGCTACCGGATGATCGCGCAGGACGGCTCGCTGTTCGACGTCGCGATCCCGCGCTTCGCGCTCACCGCCCCGGCGGTCGCGGAATAGGGGCGGGGGCCATGAAGCGTACGCATCTGCCGCTCAACGGGCTGCGCGTGCTCGACGCCGCGGCGCGCCACCTGTCGTTCACCCGCGCCGCCGACGAACTGGCGGTGACCCCGGCGGCGGTCGGGCAGCAGATCCGCGCGCTCGAGGACACGCTCGGCGTCGTGCTGTTCCGCCGCACCACCAAGGGGCTGGAACTGACGCCGGAGGGCGATGCCGGGCTGGCCGCGTTGCGCCGCGCCTTCCTGGAATTCGAGGAAGCGGTGCGCGCGATGCAGGCGGGGCAGTCGTCCCGCTCGCTGACGATCGCCGCGCCGCGCGACGTGACCGAGAAATGGCTGTTGCCGCGACTGGCGCAGATCGCCGCGGGCGACGCCGAGACGCGCTTCGCGCTGGTGACCGCGGACGAGAATGTCGATTTCACCGAGGCGAACCTCGACCTGGCGATCCGCTGGGGCGAGGGGCCGGGCGATCATGAGGGCGAGGCGATCGAGAGCGAAGGGCTGGTGACGGTCGCGCGCCCCGGCGGCGGCGCGGACACCGCGATCGCCTGGCCCGGATCGCCCGATGCGGAGGGCAGCGCGCTGGTGCGCGTCGGCGACGCCGGGCTGGCGATCGACGCCGCGGCGGCCGGGCTGGGCCGCGCGACCGTCCCTGAACTGCTCGCCGCGCGTGATATAGCGGCGGGGCGCGTCGTCACGCTGGGCACGCCGCAGCCGTCGCGCAGCGGCTATTGGCTGGTCGCGCCGACCCCGCAATGGCGCCAGAAGAAGGTGCAGCTGCTGGTCGAGGCGCTGGTCGGGTAGGGTCCTGACCCTAGGTCACTCGATGACCCGGCCGATGCGGACCAGCAGGCCGCTTGGGTCGCTGACCGAGAATTCGTAGGTGCCCCATGGCTTGGCGTGGGGTGCGCCGGGCTCGATCACCAGATCGCGGACAGCCTCTGCCATCGCGTCGACATCGTCGACGTAGAGGTACAGGCCGAACGGATTGTCCTCGATATTCCTCGGCCAGCCGGCGAGATGCGTCAGGTGCAGATGCCCGCCACGCCCGTCCTCCAGGATACGGTAATGGCCGTAATCGCTGACGACGGTGAAGTTGAGGCGCCGGTAGAACGCCTCACTCGCGTCGAGATTGCTGCTGGGTACGATCGCCACCGCCCGGTGATCCATGTTGAGCGCTCCGTGATTGCTGCTGTCGGCGACGTGCCCGCCCGGCGATCGGTTGGCGAGGGACAAAAGGCCGTGGAAGGCCGCGGGCGGACATTGGCCCGCAGATGTCCGGCGCGCGACCCCCTCGACCGCGGCGCCCGAATCGGCGATGATGCCGCGTCATGTCGGACCATCGCGCCAAGGGCCGAAGGCCCACCTGCGCCACCAACACGGCCATCATCGACGCCTTCGCCGCGCTTGCTGTGGAACGCCGGTACGGCGCGATCCGCGTGGCGGATCTGATAGCGCGCGCCGGGGTCGGCAAGTCCACTTTCTACGAGCATTTCCGCGGCAAGGACGACGTCATGCTGGCAGCCATGCAGCCGATCGTGCTGGCACTCGCCACCGCGGCGTCGGGCCGGGCAGCGCGACCCTATGTCCGAACAGTCGTGGCGCATCTGTGGGAGCGGCGATCCGCCGTGCGGCCGGTGATCGATTCGGCCGCGGCGGCGACCCTTCAGCGCCGTCTGGCGAGGGCGATCGCGCGACACGGGGGCGAGCGAGACGATGCCGCGGGCACGCCGCTGTTAGCGACCGGAATCGCGGCCGCGCAATTGGCGATGCTCCGATCGTGGCTGGCGGGCCATGCGCCCGCCACGATCGACGCGATGACCGACTGCCTGATCGCCTGTGCGCGGCTGCGCGGTGACTAGGACCGCCGGTTGCCGGGAACGGCGGTTGGTTAGCCGACCGTCTTCGCCTCACGCTGGTCGCGCGCCGCCTCGGTCCGCAGCGATCGGGTCGCCATCTGCGTCCACGCCGCCTCGGCGCGCAGGCAGCGGTCGCGGACATTGGCGAGGTCCGCCGCATCCGCCTGTTCGCGGCAGTCGGCGGCCCGCTGGGTGAACATTTCCGAATCGCGCATCGTCGTCACTCCTGTGCGGTGGATGATAGGGGGCGTTGCGGTGCTCAGGCGGCGGCCAGCCCGGCGGGGTGCAGCGCCTCGTCCATCAGCGGGGTCTCGCTGTCGCGCAGGCCGTCGACCCTCGCGTTGATGCGGCGGGCATAGCCCTGCGCCATCAGCGCGTGGCTGTAGCGTGCCTCGCGGCAGACCGCTGCGGCGGCCTTCATCAGCGATACCTGCTGGCGGTGGAGGAGGTAATTGAGGTCCATGGCGGCTCTCCCATCTGTAAGCGGGAGCGCACTCGGTCTCTCAGTCGCTGCCGCCTACGGCATGTGTGGCAGCGATGGTTCCCATATAGCGACGGGGGTGCGAAAAAGCCACCCTCAGCTCTTCAGCTTCCACCCGCGGCGCAGCAGCACGTAGCATAACGTCGCCAGCGCAACGTCCAGCGCCAGGATCACCACGCTGCCCGTCAGCACCGGCGAATCGGCGGTGCCCAGGAAGCCGTAGCGAAAGCCGGAGATGACGTAGAAAAACGGGTTCACATGGCTGAACGCGCGGAACGCCGGTGCAAGGTGATCGACCGAGTAGAAGGTGCCCGACAGCAGCGTCAGCGGCGCGACGACGAAATTGGTGACCGCAGCGGCATGATCGAACTTCTCCGCCCAGATCGACGTCAGCACGCCGACCAGCGCCAGAAACGCCGATCCCAGCAGCCCGAACCACAGCACCGCGCCGGGATGCCGCGGGGTGACGTCGACGCCCGGCCACAGCGACATCGCCAGGAACACCGCGCATCCGACCAGGAACGCGCGCGTCACCGCCGCGCCGGTCAGCGCCGCCAGCAGTTCCGCGGTGGACAGCGGCGGTTGCAGGTAATCGACGATATTGCCCTGGATCTTGCCGACCAGCAGCGAGAAGCTGGCATTGGCGAACGCATTCTGCAGCATCCCCATCACGATCAGCCCCGGCGCCACGAAATCGGCGAAGGGCACCACCGCGCCGCCGACGCGCACCGGGGTGCGCGCGCCGCTGGCGACGGTGAAGATCACCAGGAACAGCAAGGTCGTGATCGCCGGCGCCCAGATCGTCTGGAGCTGCACCTTGAAGAAACGGCGCACCTCCTTCACATAGAGCGTCTTCAAGCCGCCCCAGTTGACGTTCCGGATCACCGGTTCGCCGGGGGCGTGCCTGACGCCTGACGGAAGTTGACGACCGGGGGAGGGCTGGCTGCTCATCGCGTCTGCGGGTAGACGCTGTCGCCGCTGCCCGCAACCGGCACGCATGAGGAAACGAGAATGTCGTGGACCGACGAGCGGATCGATACGCTCAAGACGATGTGGGAAGCCGGGCAGACCGCCAGCCAGATCGCCGAGGCGCTGGGCGGGGTCAGCCGCAATGCGGTGATCGGCAAGGCGCATCGACTCGGGTTGCAGTCGCGTCCGTCGCCGGTGGTGAGCAAGGAGGAGGCGCGCGCCGCCGCGGAGAAGGCCGCCGCCACGCCGACCGCCGCTGCGGCCCCGCCGGCCGAACCGGTTGCGGCACCGCCGGCCGCCGCGCGCCCGGCGCCGGCTCCGGCCGCGCCGCCGCCCTTCTCCACCGCGCCCGCCGCCCCGCGTGAGGCGGAGGCGCGCGCGCCGGTCGCCGTTGCGGAGGAGCCGGATACCGCCGACGAACCCGCGGCGCCGACGCCCGCGCCGCAGCCGATCCTGCGCTCGGTCGGCCCCGGCGGCTTCGTTCGCCAGGCGCCCGGCGAACAGCAGCCGCCGATCGCCCCCGCGCCGCCGCGCCGGCTGGTCCCCGCGCGCACCGCGCCGGAATATGCCGACAAGACCTCGCTGCTCGATCTCAACGACAAGATCTGCAAATGGCCGCTCGGTCATCCGGGCGAGCCGGACTTCCACTTCTGCGGTGAGAAGGTGAACCCCGGCTTCCCCTATTGCGTCGCGCATTGCGGCCACGCCTACCAGGCGCAGTTGCCCCGCCGCGACCGCCGCGGCGCCCCGCCGCTGCCCTTCGGCGGCCCGCGCGCGCGGTGATCGTGCGGGCGGGGCAGGGGGCGTTACCGGCCCCGCCCCGCCGCTCCGGCCAAACATGTCGCCCCTGCGCAGGCAGGGGCCTCTCTCTGCAACATCACGACCCGCGCCCGGCACGGCAGCGTCGTCCCTGGCTCGACGGCTGTGCGGCACGACAAAGCGCTAGGCCACTGCCTGCGCAGGAGCGGCGGGATGGGGCGATGGCCGCGCGCGCTGGAGTAGCTTGCGCCTGCGCCGAGATGCCCCTCGGCATTGTCGCACCACAACGAAATGGGGCGCCCGGATCGCTCCGGACGCCCCCTTTGCCGTTACCGCGCGGACGCGACGGTCAGGCGCTGTAGTACATGTCGAACTCGACCGGGCTGGGGGTCATTTCCCAGCGCGCGACGTCCGCCCACTTCAGTTCGATATAGGCCTCGATCTGGTCCTTGGTGAACACGTCGCCCTTCAGCAGGAAGTCGTGGTCGGCCTGGAGCGACTCGAGCGCCTCGCGCAGCGATGCGCAGACGGTCGGCACCTGCGCCAGCTCGGCCGGCGGCAGGTCGTACAGGTTCTTGTCCATCGCCTCGCCCGGATGGATCTTGTTCTGGATGCCGTCCAGACCCGCCATCATCAGCGCGGCATAGGCCAGGTACGGGTTGGCCATCGCGTCGGGGAAGCGCACTTCGACGCGCTTGCTCTTCGGCCCGGTGCCGTACGGGATGCGGCACGATGCCGAACGGTTGCGCGCCGAATAGGCGAGCAGCACCGGCGCCTCATAGCCCGGCACCAGCCGCTTGTAGCTGTTGGTGGTCGGGTTGGTGAAGGCGTTGACCGCCTTGGCATGCTTGATGATGCCGCCGATGAAGTACAGGCAGGTTTCCGACAGCCCGGCATAGCCGTTGCCCGCAAACAGCGGCTCCTTGCCGTTCCAGATCGAGAAGTGCGTGTGCATCCCCGAGCCGTTATCTTCCTTGATCGGCTTGGGCATGAAGGTCGCCGACTTGCCATAGGCATGCGCGACCTGGTGCACGACATATTTGTAGATCTGCATCCGGTCGGCGGTGGTGGTCAGCGTGCCGAACGTCAGGCCCAGTTCGTGCTGCGCGGCGGCCACCTCATGGTGGTGCTTGTCGCACGGCAGGCCCATTTCCAGCATCGTGGTGACCATCTCGCCACGGATGTCGACCGCCGAATCGACCGGCGCGACGGGGAAATAGCCGCCCTTGGCGCGCGGGCGGTGGCCCAGGTTGCCGCCCTCGTACTCACGGCCGGTGTTGGTCGGCAGCTCGATATCGTCGATCTTGAAATAGCTGGTATTGTACGACGTCTCGAACTTCACGTCGTCGAACATGAAGAATTCGGCTTCCGGCCCGACGTACACGGTGTCGCCGATCCCGGTGGTCGCCAGATACGCTTCGGCGCGCTTCGCGGTGGTGCGCGGGTCGCGGGCATAGCCCTCACCGGTCGACGGCTCGACGATGTCGCAGAACACGATCAGCATCGGCGTGGCGGAGAAGGGGTCCGTGTACACCGCGTCCAGATCCGGCTTCAGGATCATGTCCGACTCGTTGATCGCCTTCCAGCCCTCGATCGAGCTGCCGTCGAACATCAGGCCGTCGGTCCACTCGTCCTCGCCCATGACCGAGGCGACCATGGTCAGGTGCTGCCACTTGCCCTTGGGATCGGTGAAGCGCAGATCGACCCACTCGATCTCCTCTTCCTTGATCTTCTTCAGAACGTCTGCGGCCGTATTCGCCATGGATAGTCTTCCTCGATCGTCACCCCAGCGAAGGCTGGGGTCTTTTGGTAACAGGGAGACCCCAGCCTGCGCTGGGGTGACGTAACGTTTCGGGGACGCCCCGATTAGATGGCGTCGTCGCCGCGCTCGCCCGTGCGGATGCGCAGCGCGGTCTCGACCGGGATGACGAAAATCTTGCCGTCGCCGATACGGCCGGTCTGCGCGGCGGCGGCGATCGCCTCCACCACGCGCTCGGCCAGCCCGTCCTCGACCACGACCTCCAGCTTCACCTTCGGCAGGAAGTCGACGACATATTCGGCGCCGCGATACAGCTCCGTATGCCCCTTCTGCCGGCCGAAGCCCTTGGCCTCGGTCACGGTGATGCCGCTGACCCCGATCTCGTGCAGCGCTTCCTTCACTTCATCCAGCTTGAACGGCTTGATGATCGCTTCGATCTTCTTCACGCGCCTGACGCCCCACCCAGGTGAACTCGACATGCCCCAACCGGCAGCCCCGGTTTGTGCATTGCACCGATCGTGCCAGCCGCGACGCCGAAGGGCAAGGCGGCGACTCGCCCGCGGAGGGCGTTAACTGTTGCTCAACGATTGGGCAGCGCCCCGCATGGTGCCGGTTTTGGCGGCAGCGGGGGATGTTCAGCCGTGCGTCACGACCGGCGCGCAGCGCACCGGAAACGCCACCGATCGCGCGATGAAGCACAGGTGATGCGCGCGATCGTGCAGCGCGCGCGCCACGTCCGCGTCGCCGCCCGCGGCGATCGTCACCTGCGGGTTGAGCGTCACCGACACGAATCGCCCGCCGCCATCGGCTTCCTCGATCATCTCGCCCGCGGCCTCGTCGTGATAGGCGATGACGATCACCCCCGCCTCGGCGCACAGCGACAGATACCATAATTGGTGGCACGCGCTGAGCGAGGCGACCAGCAGCTCCTCGGGGTTCCAGCGCGCGGGATCGCCGCGAAACGCCGGGTCGGACGATCCCGCGATCGCATGGTCCTTGCCCGCGCCGGTAATGTCATGCGCGCGCTCGTATCCGCGATAGCCGGCGGTGCCGACGCCGGTGTTGCCGGTCCAGTCGACGCGCACGCGATAATGATGGGTGCGCCCCGCCATGGCTCAGATCCCGCCCGGCGTCGCGGTATGGCCCGCCGCGGCCAGTCGCTCGGCGACATCCGCCAGACAGGCATCGACCGCCGCCTCGTCGGGGCTGCGGACGACGAAATTGGCGCCGGTGCGGCCTTCGCGGAAGAACGGATAGCTGCCGATCGCCACGCCGTCATGCGCGCGCTCGGCCTCGCGCAGCAGGTCGGCGACCTCGCTTTCGGCGACCCAGCTGCCGATCGTCTTGCTGACGACCGGGCGCCCGCCCTCCAGCGTGCCGGTCAGCGCGTCGAGCATCCCGGCGGTGATGTGCGGCACGCCGGCCATGATGAAGATGTTGCCGATGCGGATGCCCGGCGCGCCGCTCATCCGGTTCTCGATCAGCCCCGCGCCCTCCGGCACGCGCGCCATGCGCAGCCGCGCCTCGGTCGCGCCGCCGCGGGTGGCATAGTAACGCTCCAGCACCGCCACCGCCTCCGGGTGGTGGACCACGCCCACGCCCAGCGCGGCGGCGATCGCATCGACGGTGATGTCGTCATGCGTCGGCCCGATCCCGCCGGTGGTGAACAGGTAATCGTTGCGCGCGCGCAGGGTGTTCACCGCCTCGACGATCGCTTCCTCGCGGTCGGCGACGACGCGCACCTCGGCCAGGCGGATGCCCTGGACGTTCAGCCATTGCGCGATCTGCGCGACGTTCTTGTCCTGCGTGCGGCCGGACAGGATCTCGTCGCCGATCACCACCAATGCCGCGGTCCAGATGCGTTCGCTTGCCATGATGCGGGCATAACCTCGCCATCGCGCGCGCGCCACGCTATATCCGCGCGCATGACCGAATATGTGACCGTCACCAGCGATGCGCCGCTCGGGCGCAACGGCGCCATCAAGCTGCATGGCCGCGAAGCC
Organism: Sphingomonas sp. CCH9-F2; assembly: GCF_001556735.1. Taxonomy (NCBI): domain Bacteria; kingdom Pseudomonadati; phylum Pseudomonadota; class Alphaproteobacteria; order Sphingomonadales; family Sphingomonadaceae; genus Sphingomonas; species Sphingomonas sp. CCH9-F2. The sequence goes on from NZ_LSJO01000712.1 coordinate 14,311, forward strand.
TTTGCGGGCATGCACAAGGCGGGGCGGCTGGCCGCCGAAACGCTCGACATGCTGGTGCCGCACATGGTGCCGGGCGTCACCACGGCGGAGATCGACCGGCTGATCTACGATTTCGTGCTGGCGGGCGGGGGCGTGCCCGCGACGCTCGGTTATCGCGGCTATACCCATTCCAGCTGCATCTCGATCAACCATGTCGTCTGCCATGGCATTCCGGCGGACAAGCCGCTGAAGTCGGGCGATATCGTCAATGTCGACGTGACGCCGATCGTCGACGGCTGGCACGGCGACACCAGCCGCATGTACCTGATCGGCGACGTGCCGCTGAAGGCGCGGCGGCTGGTCGACGTCACCTACGAATGTCTGATGATCGGGATCGAGCAGGCGAAGCCCGGCAACCACATGGGCGACGTCGCCCATGCGATCCAGCGCCATGCCGAGGCGCATCGCTACGGCGTGGTGCGCGATTTCTGCGGCCATGGCGTCGGCCGGCTGTTCCACGACGCGCCGGAGGTGGTCCATGTCGGCCGCCCCGGCACCGGGCCAGAGCTGCGCCCGGGCATGATCTTCACGATCGAACCGATGATCAACATCGGCCGCCCCGACGTGAAGCTGCTGGACGACGGCTGGACCGCGGTGACCCGCGACCGCTCGCTGTCGGCGCAGTTCGAACATTCGATCGGCATCACCGAGGACGGCTGCGAGATCTTCACCGCCTCCCCGGCGGGGTTGCACCAGCCGCCGTACTGAGGCGGTCCCGACGCGCGTCACCCAGCGAAGGCGGGGGTCTCTGTGTGGCGCACGGTGTGGTCGACAACGGGAAGGTCCCAGCCTTCGCTGGGACGACGCTTCGGCGCGCGGATGCCGCCACCTGCCACCTCCCGCTACGCCGTCTCCAGCAGCCGTACCGCCTGCGCGCGTGCCTCGTCGGTGACGGTCGCGCCCGACAGCATCCGGGCGATTTCCTCGCGGCGTTCGTCGCTGTCCAGCGGGCGCACGCCGGTGCGGGTGACCGTCCCGTCGCTCGATTTCGCGATCAGCAGGTGGGCGGCGCCGCGCGCCGCGACCTGCGGGCTGTGCGTCACCACCAGCAATTGCGTCGCCTCCGCCAGCCGCGCCAGCCGTTCGCCGATCGCGCTGGCCACCGCGCCGCCGACGCCGCGGTCGATCTCGTCGAAGATCATCGTCGCCGCGCCGCCGGTTTCCGCCAGTGCGACCTTCAGCGCCAGGATGAAGCGCGACAATTCGCCGCCGCTGGCGATCTTCGCCAGCGGGCCGAACGGTGCGCCGGGGTTGGTCGCGATCTCGAACTCCACGCGGTCCTGCCCCGCGGCCGACCAGTCGCGCTCGTCCAGCGGCGCCACCACGGTGCGGAACCGCGCCGCATCGAGCTTCAGCGGCGCCAGTTCCCCCGCCACCGCGGCATCGAGCCGCGTCGCTGCCGCGGTGCGGATCTCCGTCAGGGCCTGCGCCGCCGCGCGATAGGCGGCTCTGGTCGCAGCGACCCGCGCGTCGAGGTCCGCCAGCCCGTACTCGCCCGCGTTCAGCCGCTCCAGCCGCTCGCGCAATTCCTGTTCCAGCGCGGCCAGGTCGTCGGGCTGGACGCGATGCTTGCGCGCCATCGCGCGCAGCTCGAACAGCCGCGCCTCATCTTCCTCCAGCTGGCGGGGGTCGTGCATCAGCGCCAGTGCCGCGTCGCGCAGCTTTTCCTCGGCGACCGCGCCCTCGATCACCGCACGGTCCACCGCCGCCAGCGCCTCGGCCAGCGCCGGGTGGTCGCCCGCGATCCGTTCCAGCACGCGCGCGGCCTGGCGCAAATGCGTCATCGCGCCCGCGCTGCCTTCCAGATGCCCGGTCACCGCGTCGAGATCGCTGGCGATCTTCTCGGCGCGCTGCATCGTCCGGCGGCGCTCGGCCAGCATCTCCTCCTCACCGGTCTCGGGCGCCAGCGCACTCAGCTCGGCGACGGCATGTTCCAGCCAGTCGCGGTCGCGCTGCGCCGCGGCGATCCCGTCGCGCGCACTCGCCAGCGCCTCTTCCGCCGCACGCCACGCGGCATGCGCCGCCGCCACCTCGCGCGTGCCGCCGCGCGCATAGGCGTCCAGCAACGTGCGATGCCCCGCCGCGGCCAGCAGCCCGCGGTCGTCGTGCTGGCCGTGGATTTCCACCAGCATGCCGCCGATCTCGCGCAGCAGCGATGCGGAGGCGGGCTGGTCGTTGACGAAGCCGCGGCTGCCGCCATCGGCCTTTACGATGCGCCGCACGATCAGCGGCTCGCCCGCGTCGATCTCCAGCCCGTTGTCGGCCAGCAGCGCGGTGACTGCCGGCGGTGCATCGAACGTCGCGGTGACCACGGCCTGAGCTGCGCCGCTGCGTACCAGCGCGCTGTCGCCGCGCCGCCCCAGCGCCAGCCCCAATGCGTCGAGCAGGATCGACTTGCCCGCGCCGGTTTCCCCGGTCAGCACGCCCAGCCCGGCGCCGAATTCCAGCTCCAGCGCCTCGATCAGCACGACGTCCCGGATGGATAGAGCGGTCAGCATGGCCGCATCTCCCTTAGCCGGGTTTGCAGCGCGTGTTTACCCCGTTTGTTCCGGGTATCCGCGCTCAGGGCTGCGACGGCGATGGCGGCGTCGCGGTGCCCGCCCCCGGCGCGGTGCTGCCCGGCGAAGTGTCGCCGCCGGTGGTCGCCGGGGTGGTGGGGGCGGGGGCGTCGGCC
>NZ_LSJO01000713.1:0-12780 GCF_001556735.1 Sphingomonas sp. CCH9-F2
CCTGTTCTTCCGTCCCGCCGACCGCGCCGTGCGGAACAACGCCCCCGCGGCGCCCCTCGACGGGATGACGACGCGCCAGGCGATCGGCACCTATCGCTTCTGGGTGCTGCTGGGGTCGATCCTGGCGATGTATCTCGGCATCGCCGGCATCATCCCTAACCTCATCCCGGCACTGACCGACAAGGGCATCGCAGCCCAATCCGCAGCACTCGCCACAAGCGCATTCGGCGTGTCGGTGATCGTTGGGCGGCTGCTCGTCGGCTGGCTGGTCGATCGCTTCTGGGCGCCTGGCGTCGCCGCCATCATTCTGACTCCGGCCGCGATCGGCTGCCTGATCCTGATGGGCCAGCCGACGCTGGAACTGGCAGTCCTCGCCGCGGTCCTGATCGGCATGGCGGCCGGTGCCGAACTCGACCTGCTCGCCTTCCTCACCGCCCGCTATTTCGGCCTGCGCGGTTATGCCAAGACCTACGGCATCCTCTACGCCGGCGTCGCACTTGCCGGCGGCACCGGCCCAATGGCATTCGCTTACGTCCACCAGATGGCCGGCAGCTTCGACACCAGCTTCGCGATCGCGGCAGGACTGTTTCTAATCGGCGGCCCGGCGGCTTTGTCGTTAGGCCGCTATCCAGCAATGCCTGCTCTCGTGATCAACCATTAAACTGCTCGAAACAAAGGCTTGAACACTTTAAGCGTCCGGTACCGCAACCTGTTACCCTCCCATTTCCGCCCGCTCGTTCATGTATCTTACTGGGTAGAGGATTTAATCTTTTCACACACAATTTACCCAGATGAGGCATTCTCGTCTATGCGAACGAATAGTGTGGAGATTGGCGGTGGGTCACTCTTCGATGGACCCTGCTTTTCAAGAACTTCGGCCTTGGAATGAGGGGCGACTGGTCGGTGCCAAACGAGCGCTAAAACAGCAGCAGGTCTGGGCCATTCGATTCTGGCTCGATCAACACAGGCGCTTGCGCGACCGCGCGCTTTTCGACTTTGCCATTGATAGCAAACTGCGTGGCTGTGACGTGGTCGGTGTGCGAATTGGGGATGTTGTTTCCGGCGGGCGTGTTCGTGATCGCGCCGTCGTGATACAACAGAAGACCAAACGACCGGTCCAGTTCGAGCTGATGGAAACGGCCCGAAAGACAATGCGCGCATGGCTTGAGCGACGGGGCGGCAGCATAAACGACTTCGTGTTCCCGAGCCGCAACGACTACATGGCCCATATGAGCACTCGGCAATACGCCCGTTTAGTGCGCGAGTGGGTAGTCGGAATCGGTCTCCCCGCTCAGGATTACGGAACACATTCGCTTCGGCGCACGAAAGCGTCCATTATCTACAAAGCGACCGGTAACCTTCGCGCCGTTCAGATCCTTCTCGGCCATGCTAAGATCGACAGCACCGTCCGATACCTTGGCGTGGATGTTGAGGACGCTCTGGAGTTGGCTGAGCGAACCGAGGTCTGAGCAGACCCAATTGCAGACGCTCAGATCAAATTATGCGCTTCGCTAACCTGTCATTCGTTCAGGCAGACGGTTTCTGGGGGCCGGCTCATTTTGTTGCGAACCAATCAACATGCGTTGTCGAGACGGCCGTTGATCCGGGGCCGTTCTAAGTTCGCAATCGTTGAGTGGTGCGAACAGGACGGGATTTCACATGCATCAGATAAATCGCGGCGGCGGCAAGCAGCTGCTCCTCATCCATGGCCTCGGCAGCAGCTGGCGTGCGTGGCAACCGATTCTGGATGGCCTTGCTACGGAACGATCGGTCATCGCCATCGATCTTCCAGGTCACGGCGCGACGAAGGCGGAACCGGACAGCGGCACCTTTGCCGGGCTGGTCGGCAGCGTTGAACGCTACCTCGTCGAAAACGACCTCGTCGGTGTCGATGTCGTCGGCAGCTCAATGGGTGCTCGGATTGTGCTCGAGCTGGCGCGGCGAGGGAAAGTCGGTAACGTCGTTGCGCTCGATCCGGGTGGGTTCTGGCGCGGTTGGGAGCGACCGTTCTTCCGCACGACAATAGGCCTGTCGGCAAAGTTGCTGCGCATGCTGCGATCGCAACTTCCGACGATCAGTCGCAGCGCCCCGGCACGCATGGCCCTTCTGGCCCAGTTATCCGCGAAGCCTGCAGCGCTGTCGCCGGAACTGGTGGCGACCGAACTAACCGGCATTGCCGACACACTGACGTTCGATGCTCTGGTACGTGATCTTGCCGACGGTCCGCAGCAGCAAGGGCCTGCGGCTGACCCGGAGCAACGCATTGTCATTGGCTGGGGCCGGCAGGACAGGCTGTGCCTGCCCCGTCAGGCGAGCCGCGCGATGGCGGCATTCCCCTCCGCCACATTGCACTGGTTCGACCACAGCGGCCATTTTCCGATGTGGGACATGCCGAATGAGGCGACGGCGGTCATCCTTCAAGCAACCCGATGAGATATTGAACGCGGTAACGAGGTGGCGCGAGAACGCGAAGCAGCCGAAGGGGAGCATAAATAATCTAAAGTCGGCTTCCGGCTGCTCAAAGGCGGACGTCTGTCACGCTTGCACGATAGGAACGGAACCCCGGCTACCCATATGATGTCGGAAGGAGAAGCCGATGGCCGGTGGTTGGACGCGCGATGGCGCAATCCAGGACCAGATCGACGACACAGTGGCCGACGCTGTGCTGGCAGCGCGAGCTAGTATCCCAAGCGGGGAAAGCGAGCCATTCTGTGCGATTTTGGCGACGATATTCCAGAGGGTCGCCGCCAGGCGATACCCGGAGTGCGTACTTGCGTGACGTGCCAGAGCGGCCGGGATCGGCCACTGGCCGCAGCGTTCAATCGACGAGGCAGCAAGGATAGTCAGCTACGCTGATCGCTTGAGTTTCGATGCTGTCATCGGTCCAACAGACCCATTTCCGGTCGTTCAGCGGCATTGTTCCTCCTCCCGGAAGCGGACGTTTGTTCATCTCGCAGGTATGAAACGAGGGCAGATGGTGAACATGCACCGGATGACCGGTCATTCCTCACGCAGACAATCTGTCGCGGGCTTTTGACACGGCGAACCTAGCGGAAAACAGCCACTCGCGTGGCGGTGTCACAACCGGACGGTTGTGACACCAACCCTCGGTCCAGCCTATTGGACATTGGTTGTCTACCGAACCCCCGCCCAGATCGGAGAAACCCAGCGGTCCGATATCGCAGTGCTTTTTAAGCTGAAGCAGCGGTTGAAGCGTTCGGACTCGAACGAATGGAGTATTTCAATGCATCAGATCACGCGCGGCAGTGGCAAGCCGCTGCTGCTTATCCATGGATTGGGTAGCAGTTGGCGGGGTTGGCGGCCCATCCTGGACGATCTGGCAGCGACAAAACCTTTTGCCCTTTGGATTTCGTGCTGGTTGCCTCCGGCGCACGGCGCAAGGGTGGATCATCGTCCAAAACACCTCGTCTTCCCAGCGGCTGAGGGCAGCATTGACGCGAACGCACACCAATCGGAGGTTGGCATAACCGCGACCGGTTACCGCTTCGACGGCGTCAACAACAGCGTCACGGTTGCGCTTAGTGCCACCGGCGTCGAGCGCGAGCTAAGCGACTTCCTCGGGCGGGCGTGGGGGGCACAGCTCGCGCACCGGCCTCGACGCTGTCGGCGCTGCGAACTGGCTTGGCCGGTTTTCGACAATGCCGTCGTTGGCCTGCTGAGTAGCAGGCCAATGGCGACCGGCAACACCTCCGGATCGTTCAGTACGGTTGCCTTGACGCCGCCCCTCCGGCCTCGATCATGGAGTGCCCGCCGCAGGCGCCGCCGGTCCGAAGCCACGTCCCGCCCGTGGAGCACCGCTCACGGTGAACTGGCCGCTGTTCTTGGTGTCGGAACTCGACCCCACCCAAAGGTCGAAGGTGCCCGGATCGATGACCCAGCCGCGCTCGGCGGCGCTCCAATATTGCACGCTCCCTTCGTCCAGGTCGAACGACACCTGGCGCTGTTCGCCCGGTTGCAGCGTGATCCGCTGGAAACCCTTCAGCTCGCGGACCGGGCGCGAGGCGCGCCCGGCGCGCTGGTGGATGTACAGCTGCACCACCTCGTCCCCCGCGCGCGTACCGGTGTTGGTCACCTGCGTCGACACGGTGATCTTGCCACCGGGCGCCAACTGCCCGCCCGCTACCACCGGGGGGGTCATGGCGAAGCTGGTGTAGCTGAGGCCGTAGCCAAACTCGAACTGCGGCGTGGAGGGAATGTCCCAGTAGCGCTTGCCCTGCTCCTTGGGACCGTGGGTGGTGTTATGCGCGTAATAGATCGGCACCTGCCCTACGCTGCGCGGCCAGGTAACGGGCAGCTTGCCGCCGGGGTTCACGTCGCCGAACAGCGCGCGGGCAATCGCGGTGCCGCCGCGCGTGCCGCCGTACCAGGCGTGCAGGATCGCGGGCGAGCGGGCGAGCACCTGGTCAAGCTCCAGCGGACGTCCGCTCATCGTTACCACGACCACCTTCTTGCCCATCGCCGTGATGGCGTCGAACAGCTTCAACTGATTGCCCGGCAGCTTCAGGTCGGCACGCGACGCACCCTCCCCGCTCATGTCCTCGGCTTCACCGAGCGTCAGAATGACAAGGTCGGACCTGCGCGCCAGTTCGATGGCGCGGTCGTATTCGGTGCGGGCGCGCGCAGCGTCCCAGCGCGGTTCCGGCTTCGCGACGCCGGGAATGGTGATGTTCTCGAACATCGACGGCACGGCGCGCTTAAGCTGGACGCCGGGTGCGGTCTCTACCATGGCGGTCGTACCGAGTCGGTCGCGCACGCCCTCGAAAACCGTCACCGTCTCCGGCAGGTCGTACTGAAACGACCACGGTCCCAGCATGTCGCGCTTGGAATTGGCGAGCGCGCCGATCACCGCCACGTGCTTGGCGGCGCCCGGCGTCAGCGGTAGCGCGCCTCCTTCGTTCTTCAGCAGCACCAGCGCGCGCTCGGCCGCGGCCTGCGCGACGTCGCGATGCGCGGGATCGGCCAGCACCGCCTTGACCGCACCCTCGTCGATGAACGGCCGCTCGAACAGCCCCATGCGGAACTTGGCGGTCAGGATGCGGAGCACCGCCTGATCGAGCGTCGCGGCGGCCAGCTTGCCCGCGCGGACCGACTCGGCGAGCGTCTTGGCCGAGGCCGCGGCGCCGAGCGACATCTCCATGTCGTTGCCGGCACTGATGCTGCGCACCGCGGCGTCGGCCTCGTCCCGCGCGAAGTTCTGGATCACCTGGTTCTTGGTGCCGTTCGCGTCGGACACGACCCAGCCGGTAAAGCCCATCTGCCCGCGCAACACGTCGGTCAGCAACCACTTGTTGCCCACCGCGGGCACATCGTTGAGATCCGTATAGGCGCTCATGACATTGCCCGCGCCCGCCTGCACCGCCGCCGCGAACGGCGGCAGGATGACGTTGTACAGCTGCGTGTCGGAGATGTAGACGCTGTCATAGTCGCGCCCGCCCTCGGCCGTGGCATAGCCCGCGAAATGCTTCGGCCCGGCGATGATATGGCCTGGCGAGCCGATCGCCGGCCCTTGGAAGCCCCTTACCTGCGCCCGCGCCATCGCCGCGCCGAGGAACGGATCCTCGCCCGGTCCCTCGACGATGCGCCCCCAGCGCGGATCGCGCGCGATGTCGAGCATCGGTGAGAAGGCCCAGTGGATTCCCACCGCTCGCGCCTCGGCCGCCGCCACCGCCTGCGCGCGCTCGACCGACGCCGGGTCGAAGCTGGCCGCATTGCCGATCGGCACCGGAAAGATGGTTCGGAACCCATGGATCACGTCATAGCCGAAGATCAGCGGGATCTTCAGCCGCGTCTGCTCCACGGCAACCTTCTGCAGCCGGTTGATGACCGCGGGGTCGGTGACGAACAGCAGCGAGCCGACCTTGCTGTCGCGCACCACCGGCGCGAACTGGTCGAACTCTCCGAACATGAACTGCTGCGAGACCTGCCCGGCCTTCTCCTCCAGCGTCATCGCACGCAGCAGCGCCTGCGCACGCTGCTCCGGCGACAGCGAGGCGTCCTGCCACGGTCGCGACGTGCTCACCGCCTCGCGCGCAACGCCCGGCCCGGTGGCGAGCGACACCGCCGCCACCCCGGCGAGGGCGAGGGCCACGAACTTCAATCTACGCATGCTATCGCTCCTGATTAGCGGATCGGGTCGGCGCAGGCGCTGCGTCGATCGCCGCGCCCAGCGGGTCTTTTCCCGGCACCGCCCGGCCCTGCGCGGTGAACTCCATCAGCTCATCGACGCGACGGTCGTAGCGCGGCCAGCGCGGCAAGCCCGCGCCGTTGGGATCTCCGATCTTCGCGAAGTTGACGACATAGGCGCTTATCGTGCGCGCCATCGCGCGATCGCGCGGCGTGATCGCGCTGCCGTACTTGACGTCCGCGGTATCGAAAAACCACGGAATGTCCGTCGCATGATCCGCCCCGGTCTTGCCCAGTCCCTCAGCGACATAGGCGAAGCGATAGTGATAGGCGGGCGCGCCGGCCTGGCTGATCGAGCCCGCGACCTGGCGCGCGCCGCCGACCATGTAGCCGGTCGGGCCACCGATGTCGTTGTCGGTGGCGCCGATCATGATCGGCACCTTGGGGAAGCGTCCCTCACGATAGGCCGCTGCGGCATCGATCGCGACGGTACCGTCAGCGAACGGACTGGCGAAGGTACGCGGCCCCGGCTTCGGCGCGAACAAGGCGGTGAGGTTCAGCCCGTCGGCGACCGCATCCGCCGGGAGCGCGCGCAGCTTTTCCAGCGCCGCCGGGTCGTCACGCGCGATGCCCTTGCTCGCGGCGAAGTCCAGCCCGATCTTCTCGACGCCGGCAATCCCGCCGGTCCCCATGTTCTGTCCGTTGCCGCCCGACATTACGATCGCGCGCGTGAACAGCGCGCGGGCGAGTGGGGACGTCACCATGGTGTTGACCGACATGCCGCCCGCGCTTTCGCCGACCAGCGTGACGTTGTGCGGATCACCGCCGAACGCCGCGATGTTTCGCTGCACCCATTGCAACGCGGCGAGCTGGTCCATGTAGCCGTAATTGCCCAGCCGCCCGTGGTCGGGATCCTGCGCGGTCAGCTGCGGATGCGCGAAGGTGCCGAACCGCCCCAGCCGATAGTTGAAGCTGACGAACATCACGCCCCGCCGCGCCAGACTGCCGCCCGAATAGGTGGGGGGTGACGCACCGCCGTTGACGAATCCGCCGCCGTAGATCCAGACGATCACCGGCAACGCGCGACGCGCGCTCGCGGATTTCCAGACGTTGAGGACCAGGCAATCCTCCGCCGGGGTCGTGCCCAGCGGGGCGGCGTCGCTGGGGAACGGCACCTGCATGCAATCGTGGCCATAATCGGTCGCCGGGCGCACCCCGCTCCAGCGATCGGCCGGCTGCGGCGCGCGCCAGCGCAGCGCCCCTACAGGCGGAGCTGCGAAGGGGATGCCCTTCCAGCTGGCCACGCCGTCGACGGTGGTGCCGGACACCTTCCCGCTTTCGGTCATCACCACCTGCGCCGACACCGCAGCGGGCAGCAGAGCGGCGGTCGCCGCCATCAACATGGCCAACTTCATCGTCATTCCCCTCCTGCATTTCCCGCGTCCGCGCGCGCCGGCAGACGCAGAAAACGCACCGCATCGTTATAAAGGATGTCGCGCCTTTCCGCGGGCGAAAGATCGTCCGCGTCTTGGACCGTGCCGATCGGACCCGAAGGGCGGAAGCGCGAGGCATCGGGGCACATCGCCCCACGCCCGTGCCGTTCCTCCATCGCGTGGCCGTGAAGGTCGATGACCGGCGGTGGCGCGGCCCGGGCGTGCCGTGCGGCGGCGGGTACGGCCGCCAGCGCGGCGAACCCCTCGCCCGTCATGCGCCGCGCCCCGCTACGCATGTTTAAAACCGAAACCCGGTACGAACGCCATAGGTGCGCGGATCCTGGATCTGCACGCCGGCAAAGGCGCCCGAGCTCGCGGTGGAGACGACGATGCTGTTTTCCACATTGCGCACGAAGCCCTGCAGATACCAGCGCTGGTCCGGCGCGTTGTAGGTTAGCGTCAGGTCGGTGCGGGTGAAGCTGGGCTGGCGAAACTGGTTGAGCGTGCCCAGCGCGGCCAGATAGTAGCTGTCGCTCAGCCGCGTTCGCGCCGCCACCTGGACATTGCCGTCGTTGCCCAGCGGGAAGGTCTGCGTCACCCCCGCCGTTACGGTCCATTCCGGCGAACGGTCCAGCTTGCGCCCGGCGAAGCTGACCGTCGGCGTCGGGAAGAACTGCGTATAGCGCGCATTCAGCCAAGAAGCGGACGCATCGAAGCGCGTGTTTGGCCCCGGATTGACCACCGTCTCCAGCTCGACGCCATCCACCTTCGCCTGGCCGGCATTGGTGGTCACCTGACACGGGCCGCCGCAGATCGTCGATAGCTGGCTCAGCTGGATACCCGAGAAGTCATAATGGAATGCCGACATGTTGATGCGCAGGGCATTGCCGGCCAGCCGCGTCTTGATCCCCGCCTCGTACGAAGTAATCGTCTCGGGCTCGTAATAGAGCGCGCTCGCCGACAGCGTGCACCCGGCACCGGTTCCGGCCTCGCAGCCGTCATTGAACCCGCCTGCCTTGTAGCCGGTCGAAACGACGGCATAGAGCAGGCTGCGGTCGTTGACGTCGAAATCGACGCCCGCACGCCACGTCACCTTGGAGAAGGTGCGACGCGCATCGTTGCGGCTGCGGCTGTCGCCCGGACCGTTGCACGCTGTCGTCGCGCAGATCACGGTTGCGCCGGTGCGCGCCTTCTCGTCATGCGAATAGCGCGCGCCGCCGGTGATACGCAGGCGATCGGACAGCTTCAGCGTGGCCTGGCCGAACCCGGCAATCGATTCCGACAGCACGTAATTCTGCGGGAAGCCGAACGTATAGCCCACCGTGCCCGGTGTTGGCGAAAGCAGTCCGAAGATGTAATAGTATTGGAATCCTGTTTCGTGGAAGTAATAGCCGCCGACCTGGACCGACAACGGGCCGATGTCGGTCGACAGGCGCAACTCCTGGCTGTTCTGCTCGTACCCGGCATCGGCGCGCGACGGGAAGACGACCGCGCCCGAGGCGGGAATCGTCGTCAGATCCTCGTGCCGAGCGAACTTGCGGTACGAGCCAAGATAGTTGAGCCGCGCGCCGCCAAAATCGTAACTGAAGTCGGCCAGCACGCCCCAGATGTCGTTGTCGCGCCCGATCGGCGTCGTTACCGGCGCCTGGACCGTCAACCGCGCGTCCTTGTCAGCTATCGGCGCATAGATCGGCGCGACGTTGGGCGTATTGAACTGCTGGAAGAAGTTGGTGGTCAGCAGGCCGTTGACCGTCTGACCGCCGACATGCGAATAATCGCCGACGATCAGCAGTTTCGCCGGACCCGAATCCCAGGCCGCGGACAGGCGCCCCGACACGTTGTCGCGGAACGGGCTCAGATCGCTGCGTACGTTCGGCCCGACATTCAGAAAGCTGTCGCGACGGTCGTAGTTGAAAGCAGCACGAACCGCGATCGTGTCGCTCACGGGCACGTTGATCATGCCGGTCAGCAGGCGGGTGTCGTAATTGCCGTAAGCGGCGTCGATCGACGCCTCGAACCGGTTCACCGGATGGTTGGTGATGACGTTGATGAGGCCCGCGGTCGTGTTGCGCCCGAAAAGCGTGCCCTGCGGGCCGCGGAGCACCTCGACACGCGAGATGTCGTAGAAGCTGACCTCCTGCGTCTGCGGGCGCGCGATATACACGCCGTCGATCAGGAAGGCGGCGGAGGGATCGCCCTTCTCCGTGCCGTCGGTGCTGGTCACGCCGCGGATGGTGATCTGAAGGCCGTTCCCACGATCGATCGACAGATTGGGCACCTGTTCGCCCAGCGTCGTCGGATTGGTCACGCCCGCGGACAGCAGCGCGTCGCCGGTGATGGCGGTGATCGCCACTGGCGTCTTCGACAGCAGCGTCTCGCTACGCGTCGCGGTGACGATGATCTCCCCGTCCGCAGCCTGCGTCGCACTGTTCGATTCGGCGACATTGGTCGGCGTGACCGGCTCGGCCGATTGCTGGACGCTCTGTTCGGGAAGGGTGGCTGCCGGGCCGATGCCCTGCGCGGCGACGGAAGGAGCGGCCAATGCCGCCAGGGAAACCCCGCACGCGAAAACCAGTGCCTTCATGATCCTCATCCCCCCGTTCGAACTCTCGGGGGACTAGCCGCCCCCGTGCAGCCTTCGATGCACCCGCCGGCCTCATGAGAGAAATACAAGTTTGAAATGGATCGATCGAATAACGTTATCGATGGCGGCGGTATGCGATCAACTGGGGCAAAGCGGGTGCGCGCCGCCACGTCGCGGGAATGAACAGGTGACAGCACGCTTGCTAGCCGTCGCGCCACTAGCGCGGCCAGTCCGCGAGAGGCCGCCTCTTCGAAAGGTTGAGGTACACCCGCCAACCGGGCGGCGACGATCAGTCGCCTATCACCATGTCGAGCAATTGCGCCCCCAGCGACTTGCCATGCGCGTCGAGCGCCAGCGACCGCGTCACTCCCCCGCTCAACGCCCCGGTGAGCACGAAATTGAGCGCACCGAGCGCGGGCAGCTGGTAACGCGTGGCGGACCTGATCTTCAGGCCTGGCAGATGCGCCAGAACGCGCTCCACGGTGACGTCACGCTCCAGCAGCGCGAAGTCCGCCGGGTCGAAGGCGATCACCGACACCTGCGAGATGTCGCCCTTGTCCCCGGTGCGCAGATGCGCGACCTCCCCCAGCAACATTCAGGCCTCCACCAGATGGATGCTCGGCGTCACCGCCGTGGCGGGCAGCAGCGTGGAGGCGATCGCCAGCACCGGGCGGACATGGCGTGTCACCCCGCCGCCCCCGAACGGACCATTGGTATAGAGCGCCTCCACCTCCGCCCCGACCGTGGCCGCGGCGGCATGATGGTCGGCGCGGCCCGCGATCCGCACGCGCACCTCTCGTGCCGAGCCGCTGTCGCCCGCGGCCGAGCGGTCCACCGCATCGACGCCGATCAGGTCGCATCGGACCTCTTGCAGCCGGACACCAAGGAGTTTGAGGCGTTCGCGCACGATCGCGATCGCCAGGCGTCCGCGCTCCACCGCGCCGGGTCCGGCATAGGAAATCTGCCCCTCGCCGATGAAGCCATCATCATAGCCGATCGAAACCTTCAACGTACCGGTGCGCGGCGATCCGCCACCGCCGGTCACCGCGATGCGATCCTTGCCCAGTTCCTCGAAGCGCACGCCGCGCAGGTCGGCCACCACATCCGCCTGCTGATAGGCGCCAGGATCGAGAATCTCGTAGAGCAGCTGCTCCTTGCACGTCGCGAGCGACAGCTCGCCGCCGGACCCGGCAACCTTGCCGAGCACCGCATCCCCGTTGGGCGCGACATCCGCGAAGGGGAAGCCGAGTCGGGCCAGCCCCGGCACGCGCTTGCGCGACATGTCTGCGAAGTACCCCCCGGTAAGCTGCCCGGCGCACTCCAGCAGATGTCCGACGACGGTGCCGCGCCCCATCAGCACCGCATCGTCGAGCGACCATCCGAACTCGTGCACCATCGGCCCGACGAACAGCGCCGGATCGCCGACCCGGCCCGTAAGGACGATGTCGGCGCCCTGGTCCAGCGCCTGCGCGATCGGCGCCGCGCCCAGATAGGCGTTGGCCGACACCTTGCCCCGGATGTCGGCGGTCGTACCGGGGCGGTCGATCAGCGGAAGCGGCGTTTCCTCGATCGCGGTCAGCACGTCGTCGCCGGTCACGGCCGCGATGCGCAGCGGTGCCAGTCCCATCTCGCGTGCCAGCCGCGCGACGGCGTGTGCCGCGCCGATCGGGTTGGCGGCGCCCGCATTGGTGATGATCCTGACGCCGCACGAGCGAGCCGCCGGCAGCACGCGGCGCATTCGCTCCAGCAGCAGCGGGTCGAAGCCTTGTTCGGGATCGCGTTGGCGGGCCTGCTGCGCTGCGGCGATGGTACGCTCCGCGAGGCATTCGAAGACCAGATAGTCGAGCGCCCCCTGCTCTACCAGCTCGACCGCAGGCTCGATCCGATCGCCCGCGAAGCCCGCGCCAGCGCCGAGGCGGATGGTGCGATCGCGCATCATATCGGCAACACCCCCATCAGCGCCGCTGCCGCGACCATCGTCAGGCTGGCCGCGAACAGCCAGGGAATGGCGAAGCGCTGATGCGCGCCCAGCTCGACGCCGCTGAGCCCCGCCACCAGGAAGGTCGCGGGCGTCAACGGGCTGACCGGGAAGCCGGTCGTCATCTGTCCCAGCAGCGCGGCCTGCGCGACCGCGATCGGCGCGTCGCCGAACCGCTGCGCCACCCCGGCGAGCACCGGCAGGACGCCGAAATAGAAGGAATCCGGATCGAACAGCAGGCTGAGCGGCATCGCCAGCATGCCGACGATCAGCGGCAGCTGCCCACCGAGCGCCGCCGGCACATGATCGGCGGCGGTCTGCGCCATCGCCTGGATCATCCCGGACCCGTTCATGATCCCGGTGAATGCCCCCGCGGCGAACAGCACGCCCGCCATCAGCAGGGCTGCGGGGGCATGCGCGTCGATCCGTTCACGCTGCTGCCGGACGTCGGGATAGTTGACCACCAGCGCGATCGCGGTTCCGATCATGAAAACGACCACCGGCTCGACCAGCCCGGCCACCATCGTCGCTACGACCGCCAGGGTCAGCACGACATTGAACCACATCAGCCGTGGCCGGCGCAGATCGGTCGATTCCTCGGCCATCACCGGTGCACGCGGCGAATGACCTGCCCCCGGCGC
>NZ_LSJO01000714.1:0-11257 GCF_001556735.1 Sphingomonas sp. CCH9-F2
CGCCTTCATCGCGTGCGCCGGCTGCGTCGCCCCGGCGGTGGCGACCGCCGCGGCGACGCAGCCGGCGCACGCGATGAAGGCGGTGGCGATGCTCGACAAGTCGCTGCTGAGCGATTCGACGATCGGCGATCTGCTGAGCGGCGCCCGTACGGAGCGGAGCCGCCTGCGTTGACCGCGCTGGTGGCCCGGCCGATCCGTCACGCCCGCACCGGGGAACAGCGCCAGCAGGTGCTGGCGACCCAGCATCTACGCCTGATGGTGCTGATGCTGCTGTTCGCGGGCGCGATCCTGATCGTGGTCGGGCGGCTGGCGATCCTGGGCGTCATGGAAGGCGGCGATCGCGGCGCGGCGGCAGCGGCGATGGCGCCGCGCGGCGATATCGTCGATCGCAACGGCGCCCCGCTGGCGCGCACGATCGACGCCTGGACGATCGGGGTCCACCCCAAGAAGCTGATCGGCGACCCGGCCGATATCGCGCAGAAGCTGGCCGACCTGATGCCGGACAAGGGCGACCAGTCGTGGTTCTACGCGCAGATCACGCGGCCCGTTTCTTTCACCTATCTGAACCGCCGCGCCAGCCCCGCGCTGGTCGAGGCGGTGAACGCGATCGGCGAGCCGGGGATCGTGTTCGAGCGCGAGACGCAGCGTCTGTATCCGCAAAGCACGCTGGCGGCCCATGCGCTGGGCTTCATCAGCGGCGGGCGCGGGATGAGCGGGATCGAGCGCGCGCTGGACGAGCGGCTAACCAACCCCTCGCTGTCGGGCACGCCGGTCGCACTGTCGATCGACAGCCGGGTGCAGGCGGCGATGGAAAGCGAGCTGGGCCGCGCGGTCGGGGCCTATCAGGCGAAGGGCGGGGCGGGGATCGTCCTTGACGTCAATACCGGCGAGATCGTGTCGATGGTGTCGATGCCGCTGTTCAACCCCAATCGCGTCGGGATGGCCGGGACCGAGGAACTGCGCAACAACACCATCCAGTCGGTGTACGAACTGGGCAGCGCGTTCAAGCCGATCACCATGGCGATCGCGATCGATTCGGGGATCGTCACCAGCATGTCGCGCCGGTTCGACGCGACCCAGCCGCTGCAGGTCGGCCGGTTCAAGATCAAGGACGACCACGCGCAGAACCGCTGGCTGAACATCCCCGAAACGCTGGTCCATTCCAGCAACATCGCCACCGCGCGCATCGCGGACGAGATCGGCGCCGCGCGGATGCAGCAGATGTTCCGCAAGCTGGGGTTCGACACCAAGCCCGACATCGAACTGCGCGAGAAGGGCCGCCCGCTGTGGCCGACCTATTGGGCGCGCACCACGACGATGACCACCGCCTACGGCCACGGCATCGCGGTGACGCCGCTGCACCTGGCCAGCGCCTATGCCGCGCTGGTCAACGGCGGCATCTGGCGGCCGGCGACGCTGCTGAAGGTGCAGCCGGGCCATGCGGTGCAGGGCCGGCGGGTCATCAAGCCGGAAACCAGCTATCGCATCCGCCAGCTGCTGCGGCTGATCGTGGAGGACGGCACGGGGCGCAAGGCGGAGGCGCCGGGCTACCGCGTCGGCGGCAAGACCGGCACCGCGGAGGTGCCGCGCGCCGGCGGCTATGCCAAGAACGCGAACGTGTCGACGTTCGCGGCAGCTTTCCCGATGGACGCACCGCGCTATGTTGTCATCGCGATGCTCGATTCCCCCAAGCGCGTGGCGGAAAACTCCTTCCAGACCACTGCCGCCTATACCGCGGCGCCCGTCGTCAGCCGGGTCATCAGCCGTACCGGCGCGATGCTGGGCGTGATCCCTGACGACCGGCGCGACATCGACGTGTCCGAACTGTCCGGGCTGCTGTGGCATGCGCCGGGCGAGAATATGGCGGATCCGGAATGAAGCTGGCGCAACTGGTGCCCGGCGGGGGCGACGACGGGGCGACCGTCACGGGCTTCGCGATCGACCATCGCAAGGTCGCGCCGGGCACGATATTCGGCGCGTTCGAGGGCGCGCGCGTCAACGGCGAGGATTTCATCCCCGCCGCGATCGAGGCGGGCGCGATCGCGGTCGTCGCGCGGCCGGAGGCGCGGGTCGACGGTGCGCTGCACATCGCCGATGCCAATCCGCGCGAATGCTTCGCCCGGCTGGCGGCGCGCTTCTTCGCGCCGTTCCCTGAAACTGCGGTCGCCGTCACCGGCACCAACGGCAAGACCTCCAGCGTGGAGATGACGCGGCAATTGTGGCGGCTGGCGGGGCACCATGCCGCGTCGATCGGGACGCTGGGCGTCACCACCGCCGACGATCGGGTCACCACCGGGCTGACCACGCCCGACGTCGTCACCTTCCTGTCGAACGTCGCCGGGCTGGCGCGCGAGGGGGTGACGCATGTCGCGTTCGAGGCATCGAGCCACGGGCTGAGCCAGTATCGAACCGAGGGGCTGCCGGTGCGCGCGGCGGCGTTCACCAACCTGAGCCGCGATCACCTGGACTATCATGGCGACATGGCGGCCTATTTCACCGCCAAGCTGCGCCTGTTCGCGCAGGTGCTGTCGGATGACGGCGCGGCGGTGGTGTGGGCCGACGATCCGCAGTCGGAACGGGTGATCGACATCGCGCGCGAACGCGGCAACCGCGTGTTCACCGTGGGGGAACATGGCGACGACCTGCGGCTGATCACGCGCGAGCCGACGCTGCTGGGACAGGGGTTGACGATCCGCGCCGACGGGGCGGACCATCGCGTCACGCTGCCGCTGATCGGCGCCTATCAGGCGGCCAATGCGCTGATCGCGGCCGGGCTGGTGATCGCGACCGGCGGGGATACGGCCGCGACGATCGCGGCGCTGGCGCGGTTGCAGCCGGTGCGCGGGCGGCTGGAACGCGCGGCGATCAGCGCGCATGGTGCGCCCGTCTATGTCGATTACGCGCATACCCCCGATGCGCTGGAGGCCGCGTGCGCCGCGCTGCGCCCGCATGTCGCGGGTCGGTTGATCCTGGTGTTCGGGGCCGGCGGCGACCGCGACACCGGCAAGCGCGCGCCGATGGGCGCTGCCGCCGCGAGCCATGCCGATGTCGTGATCGTGACCGACGACAATCCGCGTTCCGAGGATCCGGCGGCGATCCGCGCGATGGTGCTGGAAGGCGCGCCCGATGCGCGCGAGATCGGTGACCGCCGCAGCGCGATCGCGGCGGCAGTGGGGGAGGCGCAGGCGGGAGATATCGTCCTGATCGCCGGCAAGGGGCATGAACAAGGCCAGATCGTCGGCGACCTGGTGCTGCCGTTCGACGATGTCGCTGTCGCGCGCGAGGTCGCGGCATGACCTTGTGGACCGCCGCCGCGATCGCCGCGGCCACCGGCGGCACCGCGTCGCAGGATTTCGCGGTCACCGGCGTCGCGTTCGATTCGCGCGAGGTCGGGCCGGACGACCTGTTCGTCGCGCTGACCGGCGAGACGACCGACGGGCACCGCTTCCTGGACCAAGCGTTCGCGCAAGGCGCGGCAGGGGCGATCGTGTCGCAGGACACGACCCATCCGCATGTGCGCGTCGCCGACACGTTCGCCGCGCTGGAGGATCTGGCGCGGGCCGCGCGGGCGCGGGTGGCGGGCCGGGTGATCGGCGTCACCGGATCGGTCGGCAAGACATCGACCAAGGAAGCGTTGTTCGCCGCGCTGGACCGATCGCCCGCGAAACGCGCGCATCGTTCGGTCAAAAGCTATAACAACCATACCGGCGTGCCGCTCAGCCTGTCGCGGATGCCCGCTGACAGCGACTATGCGGTGCTGGAGATGGGGATGAACCACGCCGGCGAGCTGGCGCATCTGACCACGCTGGTCCGCCCGCATGTCGCGCTTATCACCGCGATCGCGCCGGCACATACCGAGTTCTTCCCCGACGAAGGCGCGATCGCGGATGCCAAGGGCGAGATTTTCCAGGGGCTGGAGCCGGGCGGGGTGGCGATCGTCCCGTTCGACAGCCCGCATCGCGACCGGCTGATCGCGGCGGCGCGGCCCTATGCCGCGCGGATCGTGACGTTCGGCATCAGGGAGGGGGCGGACGTCCACCCGATCGAGATGGCGGCGGCGCCGTCCGGCGGCACCTTCGTCACTGCGCGCGTCGGCACGCGCGAAGTGAGCGTGACGGTGGCGCAGCCGGGCGCACACTGGGTATCCAATGCGCTGGCGGTGCTGGCGGTGGCCGATGCGGTCGACGCCGACCTGGCGCTCGCGGGTCTGGCGCTGGCGGAGCTGGGTGGCTTGCCCGGCCGCGGCGCGCAGATCGCGATCACGCCCGCGGGCGGCGGCGCCGCGACGCTGATCGACGAAAGCTATAACGCTAATCCGGCATCGATGCGCGCGACGCTGGCGGTGCTGGCGCAGATGCCCGGCCGGCATGTCGCAATCCTGGGCGAGATGCGCGAGCTGGGCGAGGCGAGCCCGGCCTATCATGCCGATCTGGCGGTGCCGGTGATCGACGCGCGCGTCGAAACGGCCGTGCTGGTCGGCGAAGCGATGCGCGATCTTGCACGGGCGCTTGAGGGGCGGATCGAATTCGTCCATGTGCCCGACGCCGCCGCGGCACTGGACAAGGCCCGGGCCGTGATCCGGCCCGGCGACGCGGTACTCGTCAAGGGTTCCAATGGGGTAGGGCTGGCGCGGCTGGTGGCCGGACTGGCGGGCGGGAAGACATAAGTGCTGTATTGGATCGCTGAACAACTCGGGTTCCCGGGCGCGTTGAACCTCATCCGCTACCTGTCGTTCCGGGCGGGGGCGTCGGTGGCGACGGCGCTGTTCATCGGCCTCATCATCGGGCCGCGCTTCATCGGCTGGCTGCGCGTGCGGCAGGGCAAGGGGCAGCCGATCCGCGCCGACGGGCCGCAGACCCATCTGGCCAAGCGCGGCACCCCGACGATGGGCGGGTTGATGATCCTGACCAGCCTGTCGCTGTCGATCCTGATCTGGATGGACCTGCGCAACCCGTTCGTCTGGGCGTGCATGTTCGTGACCCTGGGGTTCGGCGCGATCGGTTTCCTCGACGATTACGACAAGGTGCGCAAGGCGAGCACCGCTGGCGTTTCCGGCAAGGTGCGGCTGCTGCTGGAATTCGCGATCGCGGGCGTCGCGGCGTGGATCATCATGCAGGAAAACGGGTCGGGCGTGTTCTTCCCGTTCACCAACCGCTATTTCATCGACCTGGGCTATTTCTACCCGCTGTTTGCCGCGTTCACGATCGTGGCGTTCGGCAATGCCGTGAACCTGACCGACGGGCTGGACGGGCTGGCGACGATGCCGGTCATCATCGCCAGCGTCGCGTTCATGGTGATCGTGTATCTGGCGGGCAACGTGAAGTTCGCCGATTACCTGGGCATCCCGCACGTGCCCCGCGCTGGCGACCTCACCATCTTCTGCGGCGCGGTGATCGGCGCGGGCCTTGCCTTCCTGTGGTACAATGCGCCCCCGGCGGCGGTGTTCATGGGTGACACCGGGTCGCTGGCGCTGGGCGGCGCGCTGGGCACGATCGCGGTCGTCGCGCACCATGAAATCGTGCTGGGGATCATCGGAGGGCTGTTCGTCGTCGAGGCGATGAGCGTCATCATCCAGGTGTTCTGGTACAAGCGCACCGGCAAGCGCATTTTCCGCATGGCGCCGATCCACCACCATTTCGAGCAATTGGGGTGGAGCGAGCCGACCGTGGTGATCCGCTTCTGGATCATCAGCCTGGTGCTGGCGCTGGCCGGGTTGTCGACGCTGAAGCTGCGATGATCGTCGCGCGCGCCTTCGCCGGGAAACATTATGCGGTGCTGGGGCTGGCACGCTCCGGCGCCGCGGCCGTTCGGGCGCTGCTGGCGGGCGGCGCGCGCGTGACCGCGTGGGACAATGACGTGGTCAAGTGCGAGGTGCTGCTGGACGAGGTGGGGCGCGAGGCGCTGGCGATCACCGATCTGGAGGTGATCGACCTTGGCGACGTCGATGCGCTGGTCGTCTCCCCCGGCGTGCCGCTCAACCGCCATCCGCTGGCGGCGAAGGCGCGGGCGGCGGGCGTGCCGATCATCGGTGATATCGAATTGTTCGCGGAAGGACGCGCCGACTTGCCCGCGCACAAGGTTGTCGGGATCACCGGCACCAACGGCAAGTCGACGACCACCGCGCTGGTCCACCATATCCTCGACACCGCCGGCATCCCCGCGCGGATGGGCGGCAACATCGGCCTGCCGATCCTGGCGCAGGAGCCGCTGCCGGAGGGCGGTGTCTATGTGCTGGAACTGTCGAGCTACCAGATCGACCTGACGCAGACGCTCGACTGCGACGTGGCGGTCCTGCTGAACGTCACGCCCGACCATCTCGACCGTTATGACGGGTTCGAAGGCTATGCCGCCAGCAAGGCCCGGTTGTTCGCGATGCAGTCGCCCGCGCATCTGGCGGTGGTCGATTACGAAGCGGAGGCAGAACTTGGGGTGCTGGACGGTGCGCCGGCCGGGCTGAACGTGCGCTTCATCGACGGCGTGCCGCTGCCCGGCGAGCAGGCGCGCTGGCCGTCGTTGCAGGGGCCGCACAACGAGCAGAATGCCAAGGCCGCCGTCGCGGTGGCCGAGGCGCTGAATGTCCCCGCCGACGCAATCGAGCGCGCGCTAGAAAGCTTCACCGGCCTGCCACACCGCATGGAGCGGATCGCGACGCTGAACGGCGTGGCGTGGATCAACGACAGCAAGGCGACCAACCCGGAAAGCGCCGCGCCCGCGCTGGCGGCCTTCCCGCGCATCCACTGGATCGTTGGCGGCAAGGCGAAGGGGGCCGACCTGGACGCGTGCGCGCCCTATTTCGACCATGTCGTTCGCGCCTATACGATCGGCGATTCCGGCGCGCGCTTCACCGCGGTGCTGCGCGGGCACATGCCGGTCGCGGAGGTGGAAACGCTGGACCGCGCGGTGAAGCTGGCCGCGCAGGAGGCGGAACGCGGCGATGTCGTGTTGCTGTCGCCAGCGGCGGCCTCGTTCGACCAGTTCACCGATTTCGAGCATCGCGGGCAGGTGTTTCGCGCGCTGGTGGAGCAGATGGCATGACCGAGGGCAAGCTGGCGGGCGGCGCGATCGATCGCGGACGACTGAAGGGCCGCGGCGGGCGCGGCGATCCCTCCCCGCTGGGGACGTGGTTCTGGGACATCGACCGCGTGCTGCTGCTGCTGGCGCTGTTCCTGATCGCGATCGGCCTGCTGGCGGTCGCGGCCGGCTCCCCCGCCAGCGCGATGCGCTATTCGGGCGAGCATCTGAAGTTCGAGCCGCTGCACTATTTCTGGCGCCAGACGATCTGGGTGGCGGTGTCGTTGCCGGTGCTGTTCGGCGTGTCGATGCTGCCGGTGCAGCTGGCGCGGCGGATGGCGTTGCTGGGCGCGGCGGTGTGTATCGCCTGCCTGGTGCTGATGCCGTTCATCGGCATGACCGTGAACGGCGCGAAGCGCTGGATCGGCTTCGGCTTCGCGCAATTCCAGCCGTCCGAGTTCCTGAAGCCGTTCTTCGTGGTGACGGTGGCGTGGCTGCTGTCGCTCAAGTCGCGTGACCAGGAATTGCCGGTGACGATCATCACCGCCGGACTGACCGGGGTGATCGCGCTGCTGCTGATGCTGCAGCCCGATTTCGGGCAGACGGTGATCTTCTGCCTGATCTGGCTGGCGCTGGTGACGATCGCGGGGACGCCGACGAAGACGATCATGGGGTTTGTCGCGCTGGTGCCCGCGGGGCTGGTCGCGGCCTATCTGTTCTACGGCACCGCGCGGTCGCGGATCGACGCCTTCCTGTTCCCCGGTGTCGAGGGGGAGGGCGCGGCCGACCATTTCCAGACCAACGCCGCGCACGCCACGCTGACCGCGGGCGGCTGGTTCGGGACCGGGCCGGGCGGCGGCACGGTGAAGTTCGGCCTGCCGGAGGCGCACACCGACTATATCTATTCGGTGATCGGCGAGGAATTCGGCCTGCTGGCGTGCATGATCGTCGCGCTGGTGTTCCTGGCGCTGGTGGTACGCGTGTTCGTCAAGCTGCTGGACGAACAGGATCCGTTCAAGCTGCTGGCGGCATCGGGGCTGGCGGTGCAGTTCGGTGCGCAGGCTTTGGTGTCGATGGCGGTCAACACCGGGCTGGCCCCGTCGAAGGGGATGACGCTGCCGTTCATCAGCTATGGCGGATCGTCGATGGTCGCGCTGTCGATCGGGATGGGGTTGCTACTGGCGTTCACCCGGCGCAACCCGTTCCTGATGCGCAGTCCCTATATCACCCGCTGGAACGCCGAATGACCCGTTCGCGCCATTTCGTCCTCGCCGCCGGGGGAACCGGCGGCCATATGGTCCCCGCCGCCGCGCTGGCGGAGGAGCTGATGCGCCGCGGCCACCGTGTCGCGCTGGTCAGCGACGCGCGCGGGGTGCGCTTCCCCGGTCTGTTCGAGGGCGTGCAGACGCACGTCATCCCCGCCGGTCGCTTCACCGGCGGGCCGGTCGGCTGGGCCAGGGCGGCGCGCGAGATGTGGCAGGGCCGCGCGATGGCGGCGGAACTGTATCGCACGTTCAAGCCGGCGGCGGTGGTCGGCTTCGGCGGCTATCCGGCGTTTCCGGCGCTATCGGCGGCGTTCGCGGGCGGAATCCGCACCGCCGTGCACGAACAGAATGCCGTGCTGGGGCGCGTCAACCGGCTGGTCGCGGGCAAGGTGGACGCGATCGCCACCAGCTATCAGGAGACCGAGCGCGTCAAGCCACGGCTTCGCGACAAGGTGCACCTGATCGGCAATCCGGTGCGCGATAGCGTGCTGGCGCTGCGCGCCAAGCCCTATCCGCTGCTGGACGAGGAAGGCATTTTCCGCGTGCTGGTGACCGGCGGCAGCCAGGGCGCGTCGATCCTGAGCGAGGTGGTGCCCGATGGTCTGGCGATGCTGCCGGTGGCGTTCCGCCGCCGCCTGCAGGTGACGCATCAGGCGCGGATCGAGGATATCGATGCGGTGCGGGAGAAATATGCCAGCCTGGATATCGCGGCCGATCTGGCGACCTACCTGCCCGACCTGCCGGAGCATCTCGGCTGGGCGCATCTGGTGATCGCGCGCGCGGGCGCCTCCACCATCGCGGAGCTGACCGCGGCGGGGCGCCCGGCGATCCTGGTGCCGCTGCCCAGCGCGACCGACGATCACCAGACCGCCAATGCACGCGAGATCACGCGCGCGGGCGGCGCGCGCACGATCCCGCAGTCCGCCTTCACGCCATCGGAACTCGCCAAGCAGATGCAGAAATTGGGCCTCGACCCCGAAGCGCTCCAGAACGCCGCCGCCCGCGCCCGCGCTTGCGGCACGCCGGAGGCTGCCAGCGACCTGGCCGATCTGGTCGAAAGCCTGGATGCGCCGCGCATCGCGTTACCGGTCGGTTCGGGCAAGCCGCGCGAGGTGTTCGCATGAAGGGGGTGGGCACCGACATCGGCACGATCCACTTCGTCGGGATCGGCGGGATCGGCATGTCCGGCATCGCCGAGGTGATGCACAACCTGGGCTACAAGGTGCAGGGATCGGACGTCGCGGAGGGCTACGTGGTCGAGGGGCTGCGCAGCCGCGGCATCCCGGTGACGATCGGGCATGACGCCGCCAATGTCGATGGCGTCGCGGTGGTGGTCACCTCCACCGCGGTCAAGCGCGGCAACCCGGAAGTCGAGGCCGCGCTGAAGAACCGTATCCCCGTGGTGCGACGCGCGGAGATGCTGGCCGAGCTGATGCGCCTCAAATCCACCGTCGCGGTGGCAGGGACGCACGGCAAGACGACCACTACGTCGATGGTCGCGGCGCTGCTGGACGCGGGCGGGGTCGATCCGACGGTCATCAACGGCGGGATCATCAACAGCTACGGCAGCAACGCGCGGCTGGGCGCCAGCGACTGGATGGTGGTGGAAGCCGACGAGAGCGACGGCAGCTTCCTGCGGCTGGACGGGACGATCGCGGTCGTCACCAACATCGATCCCGAACATCTCGACCATTACGGCGATTTCGATGCGGCCAAGCGCGCCTATGTCGAATTCGTCGAGAACGTGCCCTTCTATGGCGCGGCGCTGCTGTGCCTGGACCATCCGGAGGTGCAGGCGCTGATCCCGCGCGTGCGCGACCGGCGGATCGTCACCTATGGCTTTGCCGCGTCGGCGGACGTGCGCGGGGTCAATGTCACCCCCTATCCGGGCGGCAACCGGTTCGAGGCGCTGATCCGCCATCGCGACGGCAGCGTCCGGTCGATCGAGGGGATCGACCTGCCGATGCCCGGGCGCCACAACGTCCAGAACGCGCTGGCCGCGATCGGCGTCGCGCTGGAACTGGGGATCAGCGACGCGACCATCCAGAAGGGGTTCGAGCGCTTCTCCGGCGTCAAGCGGCGCTTCACCAAGGTGGGCGAGGTGCCGTTCGCGGACGGCGGCGTCGCGACGGTGATCGACGATTACGGGCACCATCCGGTGGAGATTCGCGCGGTGCTGGCGGCGGCGCGGGAGAGTGCGCAGGCCGTCAAGGAAGGGGGCAGGGTGATCG
This sequence comes from Sphingomonas sp. CCH9-F2, assembly GCF_001556735.1. NCBI lineage: Bacteria > Pseudomonadati > Pseudomonadota > Alphaproteobacteria > Sphingomonadales > Sphingomonadaceae > Sphingomonas > Sphingomonas sp. CCH9-F2. The sequence continues at coordinate 10,508 of NZ_LSJO01000714.1, forward strand.
CGGTGGTGCAGCCGCACCGTTATTCGCGGCTCGGCAATCTGATGGAGGATTTCCGCGGCGCGTTCAACGACGCCGACCTGGTCTATGTCGCGCCGGTCTATGCCGCGGGCGAGGCGCCGGTGGCGGGCGTCGATGCCGAGGCGCTGGTCGCGGGCCTGCGCGATCGCGGGCATCGCCATGCCGAGGCGATCGCGGATGCCGAGGCGCTGGCCGACGCGCTGGCGGGTGAGGTGCGCAGCGGCGACCAGGTGATCTGCCTGGGCGCGGGCGACATCACCAAATGGGCTGCCGGGCTGGCCGCCGCGATCGAGGCGCGCCGGTGATGCCCGGCTGGTTCGACGCAGTGTCGCAATGGCAGCAGCAGATGATCGACGCGCAGCGCCGGATGCTGGACGCGGGCCAGCACGCCAAGGATGCGGGCGCTGCGATGCTCGACGCGCAGGAAGCGACCAGGCGCGCCGCCGAGGCGAATCTGGCCGCGTGGCAGGCGTGGACTCGCCTGTGGGGCGCCGGGCCGTGGTGACGGCCGCGACGCTGCCGGCGGTGCGGGGCCGCCTGACCGCGCACGCGCCGCTGGCGCCGCTGGTGTGGTTCAAGTCGGGCGGGGCGGCGCAATGGCTGTTCGAGCCGGCCGACGCCGATGACCTGTCGGCGTTCCTTCGCGATCTGGACCCGGCGGTGCCGGTGATGGCGCTGGGGCTGGGATCGAACCTGATCGTGCGCGACGGCGGGGTGCCGGGCGTGGTGGTG
>NZ_LSJO01000715.1:0-1303 GCF_001556735.1 Sphingomonas sp. CCH9-F2
CAGCATTCATCTCGTGACAGCCCGGAGTACCGCTCCCGCGATTACCCCATGTTTTTGCGACTTTCAGCTTGGCCAGGATAGTGACGGGCTTCGACAGAACCAAGCGGTCCGGCGGCTCAGGTTGGCGCGATGTGATGAGCGGTTGAACCGCCTCGTTCCGAAGTCGGCGGCTCGATCGTAGTGGCATCGGCGAGAAGCGCGTCGTTTCTACCGCGGGCTTCATCGGCATCGGACTAACGTGGGGTTTCTGGCTCGCCACAAGCGAAACGCGGTGGCGCGGCCCCTTTTCTCGCCCGGTCGATGCGACGAGCGGCGGCCTCTCCGGCGATATGCTCGACACTGCCAGCATTTCGTCACTGGCTTGCCTATGGCTGGAGCACTTCAGCGGCGCCAGCCCGATGCCGGGCCGCGCAGAACTCACGACGCGCGTGCGCACGTCGCCCTCGCTTCGCGCCGCCATGTTGGCGACCGCAGCGTCCCGCACTTTGGTAAGCGCAGCGATCTTCCGGTCGGCATCGCGGATCGCGCGGCGTGCGGCGTTGCGCGCGTTCTTGATGCGGTTGCGCTCATGCGCCCAGACGTTATCGCCGCGCTTTACCATCGCAGCACGCCCCTCGCCCAGATGCTCGCCAGCTTCGAGGTCGAGCCCGCGCGCGCCGTACCCCAATCCGGTGTAGCGGCGGTTGCTTCGCGCCCATTCGGCAGCCTCTGACATCGAGTGCGCCCACAGATGCCGGAGCATCTGCACGCCGTCCTTGCCATCAAGCTCACCGCGCACCTCGTCGGCGACCTCCCAGCAATAGGGCTCGACACGGCGCATCGGCCGCAGCGAGAAGGCGAGATGGGGGTGGAAGTTGCGTTCGTCGCCGCCGTCGGACGGACGATGGATGACAGCAGAATAGGGCAAGCCCAGCGGCTCCAGCACCGTCTCGCAAAAGTGCCGGAGCGCGAGGATCATCTCTTCCTGGCTCATGTCAGCGTCGAACGGCGCGATAGCGCGGATCTGGATCTTGGCGTTCTTGCGGACGCTGGCGTCCTCCATCGCTTGCCAAGCCGCACCGATCTCGATCCAGTCGTCGCCCATGTTCGAGATGATGACCGGCTCGCCCTCCGCGTCGCGCAACACGGCCTCATCGCGGACATCATATTCCCAATTGTCGCGCGCGGCTCCGCGATAGAAGTTCGGAGACTTGCGGCCGAAATAGCTCTGCTGCCAGATCACGCCGCGCATACCCCGGTCGTCGATCACCTGTCAATCGGCGTCCAAAAAGGACCCCCTATCGGCGTCCAAAAGGGACCCCGT
>NZ_LSJO01000716.1:0-37378 GCF_001556735.1 Sphingomonas sp. CCH9-F2
GCGACAGCGGCCACAGCCGCGTCCCCGATCCGCCCGACAGGATCACCGGAACGATCTGCGTCATGCGCCGTAGAACTCCCGATACCATTGAACGAACCGCCCGATCCCCTCGCCCAGCATCACCTTCGGTCGATAGCCGGTGAGCGCGTGAAGCTTCGACACGTCGGCGAAGGTCGCGGTGACGTCGCCGGGCTGCATCGGGCGCATGTGCTTGATCGCGGTGCGGCCCAACGCCGCCTCCAGCGTCCCGATCATGTCCATCAGCCCGACCGGGTGGCTGTCGCCGATGTTGAGAACGCGGTGCGCGCCGCGCGCGGGCGGATGGTCCAGCGCGCCCACCACCCCGTCGACGATATCGTCGATGAAGGTGAAGTCGCGCGCCATCTTCCCCTCGCCATAGACCTCGATCGGCTCGCCCGACAGGATCTTCCGCGTGAAGCCGAAGATCGCCATGTCCGGCCGCCCCCACGGGCCGTAGACGGTGAAGAAGCGCAGCCCCGTCTGCGGGAATTTGTAGAGCGTGGCATAGGCATCGCTCATCAGCTCGCATGACCTTTTGGTCGCAGCGTAGAGCGATACCGGGTTCACCGCGGCATCGTCCTCGCTGAACCCGCCGCCGTTGAGCGGCCGGTCGCCATAGACCGAGCTGGACGAAGCATAGACCAGATGCTCGAACCCCGGCGCATGGCGGCTCGCCTCCAGCAGCGACAGATGCCCCGCCAGGTTCGAGCGTTCGTAGGCGAACGGATTGTCGATGCTGTACCGCACCCCCGCCTGCGCGGCGAGGTGGACGATCCGCGTGACGCCATGGTCGCGCACCAGCGCCGCGACCATCTCCGCATCGGCGATATCGCCGCGCACCATCCGCATCGCGGGCACGTCGGCGAAGCTGGCGGCGCGCGCTTCCTTCAGCGCGGGGTCGTAATAATCGTTGAAATTGTCGATCCCGATCACGCTGTAGCCGCGGTCCAGCAGGCGATGCGCGACGGCATGGCCGATGAACCCGGCGGCGCCGGTGACGAGGATGGTCATCGCGTCGCTCCCTCGCCCCCGGCGCGCATCACGCTCAGCGCCCGATGCTGGTATAGTCGAAACCGGCGGCGCGCACTTCGTCCGGGATGTAGATGTTGCGCAGGTCGACCAGCACCGGCGATGCCAGCAGCGACTTGACCCGCGCCAGGTCCAGCGCGCGGAACTCGTCCCATTCAGTCACGATCGCCAGCGCGTCGGCGCCCTCGATCGCGCTGTACGGCCCGTCGCAATAATCGACGTTGTCGAGCACCTTCTTGGCCTGCTCGACCCCCTCGGGGTCATAGGCCTTCACGGTCGCACCGGCGTCCTGCAGCGTCTGGATCACCGCGATCGCGGGCGAATCGCGCATGTCGTCGGTGTTCGGCTTGAACGTCAGCCCCAGCACCGCGACGGTCTTACCGCGCACGTCGCCGCCCATCGCGGCGATGATCTTGCGCCCCATCGCGCGCTTGCGGGTGTCGTTGACCGCCACCACCGCCTCGACGATGCGCTGCGGCGCGTCATAGTCCTGGCTGGTCTTGAGCAGCGCCAGCGTATCCTTGGGGAAGCACGACCCGCCATAGCCGGGGCCGGCGTGAAGAAACTTCGACCCGATGCGATTGTCGAGGCCGATGCCGCGGCTGACGTCCTTCACGTCGGCGCCCACCTTCTCGCACAGGTCGGCGATTTCGTTGATGAAGGTGATCTTGGTCGCCAGGAAGGCGTTGCCGGCATATTTGATCAGTTCCGCGGTGCGGCGGCGCGTGACCAGGATCGGCGCGGCGTTGAGGTACAGCGGACGGTACACCTGCCGCATCACCTCGGTCGCGCGGTCGTCCTCCGAGCCGATCACGATCCGGTCGGGGCGCTTGAAATCGTCGATCGCGGCGCCTTCGCGCAGGAATTCGGGGTTGGAAACGACGCCGAACTGCGCCTGCGGTGCGGCCTCGCGGATGATCCGCTCCACCTCGTCGCCGGTGCCGACCGGCACGGTCGACTTGGTGACGACCACCGCATAGCCGGTCAGCGCCTCGCCGATTTCCTTGGCGGCGGCGTGGACATAGGTGAGGTCGGCATGCCCGTCGCCGCGCCGCGACGGCGTGCCCACCGCGATGAAGATCGCGTCGGCGCCCGCCACGCCCTCGGCCAGTTCGGTCGTGAAGCGCAGGCGCCCGGCCTGCACGTTGCGCGCGACCAGTTCGTCGAGCCCGGGCTCGTAGATCGGCATCACGCCGTTCAGCAGCCGCTCGATCTTGCTCGCGTCCTTGTCGACGCAGACGACGTCGTGCCCGAAATCGGCGAAACAGGCACCCGACACCAATCCGACATAGCCGGACCCGATCATGGCGATCTTCACGAACGTCTCCCTCTTTGTGATCCGTCAGGCCGCCCGCACGTGGTGCGGCGCAAAACGATCGCGGCGCTCGCGACTTAACCTGATCCGGTGGGGAATCAAGCGTCGCGGGCGCCGCGTGGAGACGGTGCGAAGCCGTGCGGAGACGGTGCGAAAGGGTGGGACGTCAGACCAGAAACCAGAAAAGCGCCAGCGCCGCCCACGGCCCGGCGACCCCGGCGAGCAGCAGCAGCAGGCGCGCGCGCGGGCTCCACTTGCGCGCAACCGGCGGCGGCGCGAACTGGCCGGCATTGGGGAACGGTTCGATATTGCTGCCGCCGAAGGCCGCGGTCACCGCGCCCGCCGGTAGCGGCGCGTCGAATTCGCAGCCATAGCCCTCCGGCCCGTGCCACACGACACGCGCACGGGTCAGGCCGACATGCGCGATGCCGATGCTGAACGTGGTGCCCCGCGCGATCGCCGCCGCGGTGTGCAGACGACAGCCGTCGCGCGTCAGGTCGACCAGCACCGTTTCGATCACGGTGCCGTCGTCCAGGCGGATCGTCCCCGGACGCCCCAGCTCACCGCGCAGCGCACCGCGACGATCGCCCGAATCGGCCAGGTGCCGAGCAGCCGTACCCATCAGCATCATCCCATCACCCGTTGCATGGGCGGCAGGATGCACCGTCGAAGGTTTACAAACCGCTCACAGCGGCATCGCCCGGCAAAAAGATTCAGGCGTAAAATCATGCACGCGCACCATACCCGATACCCGAAACGATCTTTTTTTCCAATTTTACACTTGCATGACTCCCGCCAATTTGGGACCAGTTGTGCAAGCGCCGTGTCAGAATGACACAGAACGGCGCACGGAGAGGATGAATGATCGAACTTGCCCATGCCGATGATGTGGTTTCCGCATCGGCGCTGCTCGGCTTCGGTGGCTCGCTGGCCGCCGGTCTGTTGTGCTGGGCCGCGATCATCGTCGCCGTCATCTGACCGCCGCACGCTCGGGGTGTCGCGCGCGCGGGCCGTTCCGCCGCGCGTGACCGCCGCTCGCTTCCCTGCGGCCGCCATGGCCGTTGCTTCCTGACGATCTGTGCCTATAGTCCGCGCCCGCAGGCGACGATGTACCGGGACAATCGGTCCCGGTCGGACAGTCGGGGGAGAAGCGCGTGAATGATGGTGTGCAGCGATTGATCGCTGAGCCATCCCTGTCATCAGGCCTGCTGTTCCGCGGCGCCCCGTCGCGGACGCTTCGCGTGCATCTGGCCCTGTCGGTCGTGCTAGGCGATCTGGCCGCGATCATGCTCGGGATCCTGGTGGCATGGTTCGTGAAACCGGATCCGGCGGCGCTGGTCGCGCTGCTGGCGGTCACGCTGCCGATCTATGCCGGCACCGCGCTCAATTCGCGCGCCTTCGCGATCAGCACGCTACGCCGCGGCAGCGGCGGCGTCTCGATCGCGCTGCGCTCGCTGGCCTTCAGTTTCGCGGCGCTGTTCCTGCTGGTCTATTTCATCCGCAGCGAACAGTTCATCCCGCGTTCCATGCTGCTGACCACGATGGTCGCGTCCGCGGTGCTGCTGGGCGGGTTCCGAATCGCCGTGGGCAGCTACATCCACCGCCACCTCAACGACCGGCTACTCGCCGAAATGGTCATCTTCGACCGCGCGCGCACCCAGGTGCCCGACCGGATGATCCAGATCGATGCCGAAACGACCGGCATCGTCCCCGACCTGGCCGATCCGGTCGCGCTGCATCGTTTCGGCGAGCTGGTCCGCGACATGGACCGCGTGGTGATCGTCTGCGAACCGGATGCGCGGGCCGACTGGGCGATGATGCTGAAAGGCGCCAACGTCCTGGGCGAGGTGATGGTCGACGACATCGGGTCGTTCGGCGCGTTCGGCATCAGCGCGGTCGCGCATCACCCCACCCTGCTGGTCGCCAGCGGCCCGCTGACGCTCAGCCAGCGGGTGACGAAGCGGCTCTTCGATCTGGCGCTGTGCATCCCCGCGCTGATCGCGCTGGCGCCGGTGCTGCTGCTGACCGCACTGGCAGTGAAGCTGGACAGCCGCGGGCCGGTGTTCTTCCGCCAGCGCCGCGTCGGGCGCGGCAACGCCTTTTTCGAAATCCTGAAGTTCCGCAGCATGCACGTCGCGGAATGCGATGCCGACGGCAACGTCTCCGCCGGGCGCAGCGACAGCCGCGTGACCCGCGTCGGCCGCTTCATCCGCAGCACCAGCATCGACGAGCTGCCGCAGCTGTTCAACGTCGTGTTCGGTTCGATGAGCCTGGTCGGCCCGCGCCCGCACGCGCTCGGCTCGCTGGCGGGTACGCAATTGTTCTGGGAAATCGACAACCGCTACTGGCTCCGCCATGCGTGCAAGCCGGGGCTGACCGGCCTGGCGCAGGTCCGCGGCTTCCGCGGCGCGACCCACCGGCGCGAGGATCTGACCAACCGCCTCCAGGCCGATCTTGAGTATCTCAACGGCTGGAGCATCTGGCGCGACATCTCGATCATCTTCGCGACGCTGCGCGTGGTCGTCCACCGCAACGCCTTCTAGGATCTGGCGGGCATCCCCCGCCACTCCTCGCGGACCCAATCGAAATCTCGGCGAAGCTCGTTCCCGTCATGCCGGACTCGTTCCGGCATGACGGAACGATGGCGCGGCGGGCGTGCCGGACCTCGCCCGCGCCATCCCCACCGCGTTCAGCCCCTCATTGCTCCGCGAAGGTCTTCGACACCCGCGCCAGCAGCGGCCCAACCAGATAGTCCAGCGCACTGCGCGCCTTCGTCGGGATCATCACCTCCACCGGCGTGCCGGCGCGCAGCGCCCCGGCCACGCCGTCGCGACGCATCCGCTGCACCTCGGCGGGGGCCAGCCGGATCGCGGCGGTGTAGAACACCTGCCCGGTGCGCTCATCCTCGATGCTGTCGGCGGACACGCGCTCGACCGTGCCGTGCAGCGGCGGGGCCAGCCGGCCGCGCGATCCGGCGGCGCGCACTTCGGCGGCCTGCCCCGGCGTCAGCTCCATCGCGTCGGTCGCCGATACCTTCGCCTCGACGACGATCGCGTCGCGCGCGGGGACCAGTTCCAGCAGCCGCGCGCCCGCGGGCACCACCGATCCCGCCATCGCGGGCTGGAGCGCAGTGACGGTGCCCGCGAACGGCGCACGCACGACGGTGCGGCGCAGCTGGTCGCGCGCCGCCTGCCATTGCGGCAGCACCGCCGCCAGATCGTTCTGCGCCGCGCGCAACCGCTCGGCATTCTGATTCGCACGCTCGCTCCGCAGCTGGGTCAGCTGCAACTGCGCCTCGCCCGCCTGGTTGCGCAGCCGCGCCATCTCCGCGACCGTCTCGCCCTGGTCGCCATCCAGCGCCGCGGCGGATCGTTCCAGGTTCAGCACCCGCTCGCGCGTCGCCAGCCCGCGCTTCAACAACCCGCGATAGGCGTCCAGTTCGCTGGCATTGAGCGCCCGCTGGCGCTGCGTGGAGCCGAGCCGCTGGCGATAGCCGTCGATCTGGTGGCCCACCTGCACGCGCCGGTCGCGCAATACCGCGGCCTGTGCCCCCTCCAGCGCGCGTTGCGCGTCGAGTTGCGCCTGCTCGCTCGCCACCGCCGCCGCCGCCAATGCGCGGTCGGCTTCAGAGGACGCACCCATCGTCGCGGGCATCGCGACTCGCGACCCACCGCGCAATTCGGTCTCGATCCGCGCGATTTCGGCCTGCAATCCGAACGTGCGCGCCGCCAGCGAGCGCTCCTGCGCCAGCGCCTCGCTCGCGGTGAAGGCGACCAGCTGCTGCCCGGCGCGCACCCGCATCCCGTTGCGCACGTCCAGCGACGAGATGATCCCCGCCGCCGGTGCCTGCACCACCTGCCGCGCGTCGGTCAGCCGCACCACGCCGCCGCCGACAACCGCCGCGTCCAGCCGCGTGGCGACCGCCCAGCCGCCGAAGCCCAGCACCAGCAGCCCGGCCAGCGCCGCGCCCCAGCGCAGCTCGCGCCGCGGATCGTGGATCGCGGTACGATCGCCATCGGGCAATACGAACCGGTCGAAGGTGGCGGACATGCTCATGCGTTGACCTTCCGGGGGCGATAGGACGCCGGGGTGATGGCGGAAATGAAGCTGCCGGGGCGCGGGCCGGCCTCGGCGCCGGCGCCGGCGATCGGCCCGAACTGCGCGATCCGGCCTCCCTCCAGCGCCAGCAGCATGTCGGCACCGGCCAGCACGTCGGTGCTGTGCGTCGCGAACAGCACGGTCCGCCGCGCCTCGCGCATCCGCACCAGCAGCGCAGCGAAGGCGCGCTGCGCCTCCGCATCGAGATGCGCGGTCGGCTCGTCCAGCACCAGCACCGCCGGCTCGCCGAACAGCGCGCGCGCGATCGCCACCTGCTGCGCCTGCCCCGCCGACAGCCCGGTCCCGCCGATGTCGAGCAGCGTGTCGTAACCCTGCGGCAGCCGCGCGATCATCTCATGCGCGCCGATCGCCTGCGCCGCCGCGATCGCCGCCGCGTCCAGCCGCATCGCCTCCTGCGCGTCGTTGGGACGGCGGAAGCGGGTGATGTTCTCCTTCACGGTGCCGGGGAACAGGATCGAATCCTGCGGCACGAAACCGACATGCTCGGCCAGCCGCTCGGCATCCCAGTCGTTGCGCGAGGTGCCGTCGAAGCGGACATGCCCCGCCTGCGGCGCCACCGCGCCCGCGATCGCGCGCAGCAGCGTGGACTTGCCCGCGCCGCTGTGCCCGACGATCCCGACGATCGTCCCCGGCGCCACCGCGAAGCCGATCTCGCTCAGCAGCACGCGCCCCGTCAGCGGCGCGCACACCGTCAGCTGTTCCACCTGCACCGCGCCGGTCGGCGCGGGCAGCGCGGTGTGATCGCGCACCGGCGCGCCGTCGAACAAGGCGCTCAACCGGCGATAGGCGGCGCGCAACGACACGATCGTACGCCAGCTGCCCACCGCCTGCTCGATCGGCGCCAGCGCGCGCGACATCAGCAGCGACGCGGCGATCATCGAACCGGCCGACAGGCTGCCCTCGATCACCAGCACCGCGCCCAGCGCAAGCGACCCGGACTGGACCGCCAGGCGGAAGAACTTGATGATGCTGCCGTGCGCGCTCCCGGCGAAGCTGGCCTCCAGCTGGAGCGCGTTGGCCGCGCCGCGTTCGCTCGCCTGGCGCAGCGCCAGCGACTGCACCATCCCCAGCGCGCGCGCTTCGGCGGCGAAGGCGGCGGCGTGGTTCTGCCGAGCGTAGGCGATGCTCACCGCCTCGCCGGCGCGCTTCATCGGCGATGCGGTCATCGCCTCGTTCGTCCAGGCGAGCGCCAGCAGGATCGCGCCCGCGACGATCATCATCAGACCCAGCGCCGGGTGCAGCAGGAACGCGACCAGGATGTAGATCGGCGTCCATGGGGCATCCAGCGCGGCGAGCACGCCGGGGCTGCCGATCCCCTGCCGAACGGTGTCGAAATCGCGCATCGCCTCGGCCCGCTGGACCCGCGACAGGTCGGGGCGGTTCATCGCCACCGCCAGCGTGTCGCGCGCCAGCGTCGCCTCCAGCGCCGCGCTGGCCCGGATCAACACGCGCGAGCGCAGCCATTCGAACGCCGCCAGCGCCGCCAGCCCGGCCAGCGTCAGCACCCCCAGCGCCACCAGCGTCGGGATGCTGCCGCTGGGCACCACCCGGTCGTACACCTGCAGCATGAACAGCGACGGGGTGAGGTACAGCAGGTTGCCGAGCGCGCTGAACGCCGCCGCCCCCAGCAGATGCGGGCGACAGCGCGCGATCGCGCGGCGGATCGGGTCCGCGCTGCCGCGCATGGAACGGGGGGAGGCGATCGACGACATTGGGGGGAACCTCGTGACACGCACCGGCTGCGCGTGCGTACACGCTAGGCCGGATTGGTTAGCGAAGCGTTGACCAGCCGCGCTTTTGTCCCGCGTTCCCCGATATTTGTCGTCAGATCACATGCGGATCGAAATAGTCCGCGCCCAGCTTGATCAGGCCGTCGGGATGGTCCGGCACCACGAACGTATAGTCGCCGTGCGCATCGGCCACCATGCCGGTGCCGCCGCCCAGCGAGTGCGCATCGGTCAGCCCGCTGCGGTCCGGCGCCGGCTCACGCGAGGCATTGAACGATACCCAGCCCTTGGGCAGCTCGGGCATGTCGATCACCCCGATCGTCACCGCCTTGTCCACCGTCAGCCCGCCCGCATCGGTCGCGCGGATGGTCAGCGCGTAGCTGCCCTTGCCTTCGTAATCGAGCGCCGCGGTGGTGGTGATGACCCCGGTGCGCGCGTCGATCGCGAACGGCATCCCCTTGGCATTGACCAGCGAATAGGACAGCGCCAGCCCTTCCGGGTCGCTGGCGCGCGCCACGCCCGCCAGCGCGCCGGGCGCTAGGTTTTCCGCCACCTTGCCGCCGGCCAGCGCCAGGTCGACCGGCGCCTCGTTGACGTCGGTGACGCCGATCGAGACCAGCTTGTCCACCTTCAGCCCGCCCGGATCGCTGGCGCGCACCGTCAGCGAATAGGCGTTGCGCGCTTCGTAATCGAGCGGCGCGGTGGTGGTGATGACCCCGGTGCGCGCGTCGATCGCGAACGGCAACCCGCTGGCGCCGACCAGCGAATAGGACAGCGTGTTGCCGTCCGGATCCGCCGCGCGCGCCGTCCCCACGATGGTGCCGGCGGCCATGTTCTCGGTCACGGTCCCGCCGGTCAGCGTCAGGTTCGCCGGTGCCTCGTTCACGTCGGTGACGCCGATCGTCACCGCCTTGTCGGTGCTCAGCCCGCCGACATCGGTCGCGCGGACCGACAACGCGTAGCTGCTGCGCGTTTCGTAATCGAGCGGCGCGGTTGTGGTGATGACGCCGGTGCGCGCGTCGATTGAGAACGGCATTCCCGTGCCGCCGACCAGCGAATAGGTCAGCGTCCGCGCCTCCGGATCGATCGCCGACACGGTGCCGACGATCGCGCCGGCAGCTAGGTTCTCCGCCACCTTGCCGCCCGCCAGCGTCACGCTGACCGGCGCCTCGTTGACGTCGGTGACGCCGACCGTGACGGCCTTGTCCACGAACAGCCCGTTGCTGCCGGTGGCGCGCACCGTAATCGAATGGGCCTTCTGCGTTTCGTAATCGAGCGTCTTGGCGGTGACGATCTTGCCCGTCTGCGGGTCGATGGCGAACATCCCGCCGGCGCTGTCGACCAGCGAATAGCTGATCGCGCGGCCCTGCGCGTCGGTCGCCGCCGCGGTGCCGACCAGCGCGCCGGGGGCGCCGTTCTCGGCCACGTCGGCGACCGACAGCGTCAGGTTGGACGGCGCCGACGGGGCCGGCGCGGTGCTGTTGGGCACCAGTTCCAGCGCGGTGTTGCGATAATTGACCGCGATCGTCTCCGGCGCGTCGGCGCGGTACACGCCCTGCTTCAGATAGGGGCCGACCGCATCCTGGAAGCCCAGCGGCCCGGTATAGTCGACGATCGTCACCCCGTCGCGCACCACCGTCAGGCGGCCGTCCCCGCCGGGCAGGAACTTGACCGTGACGTCGAACGCATACCATTTGCCGCGGGTGATGTCGGCGGTGTCGGTGAAGTGGCGCTGATAGACCGAATCGTCCACCGCCATGATCGACGTCGCGCTGCTGCGCGTCACGATGCGCATCTTGTCGCCGACCATCTCCAGCGCGAACGGCGGGCTGTGCGGCGCGTCGCCGGGATCGAAGGTGGACTGGAGCTGCATCAGCGTCATCCACGACGCGGTGTTCTTGGCCCCCGCCTCCACCATCACGTCGAACGTCAGATGATAGGTCTTGCCCAGGTCCAACTTGGCGGTCGCATAGGTTTCGCTGCGCTCCTTGCCGGCGGTGCCATCGCCCGACCAGTGATCGCCCGCGCGCACCTCGAAGCGGTTGACCCCGGCGGCCGAGGTGAAGCTCCACGCCTGCCCCGCATTCTGCGCACGCAGGTCGAGCGCCACGGAGACGGGCGTGGTGACGATCCCGCCGACCACGCCGCCCACCGTGCCCAGCGCCGAATCGACGACGCCGGGCAGCGTGATCGGCCGCGAGGCGACCGGCGCGGTGAAGGTATAGCCGGTGGCGGTCGCGGTCAGCCGCGCCGGATCGACCGCGGTCAGCCGGATCGTCTCACCGGTGGTGAAGGTCAGCAGCGTGTCCGACCCGCTGGCGGCGACGGTCGGGCGCAGCCCGGCGGTGAGATAGGCCGACAGGTCCAGCTTGTCCGCCTCGCCGTTGCGCCCGAAATCGGTGATCGTGTCGTTGCCCGATCCACGTGCGAACACGAAGGTGTCGACGCCCGCACCGCCGGTCAGCGTGTCGTTGCCGCCACCGCCGGTCAGCGTGTCGTTCCCCGCGCCGCCAACCAGCACGTCCGCCTTCGCGCCGCCGGTGGCGGTGTAGGCGGCGCCGGTGACGCCGTACAGATGCACCTCGCGCGCACCATCGGCGGTGGTGGTCACGTCCTGCAACAGCGCGATCCCGTCGCTGGCGAAGGTCTTCGTCGTGATGCTGCCATCCGACCGGCCGATCACCGACGTGGTCAGCAGCCCGTCCGTGGTAAAGCTGTTGGTGACGGTGACGACCTTTCCGTCGGACAGCACGTCGCGCGAGTAATAGAGGCTGCCATCGCCGCGCAGCCGCTCCACCGACACCATCGCGCCGGCGGCGTTGTAGGTTTCGTGAACGGTGCGGTAATTCGGGTCGGTCTGCCCGTAATACCACACTTCCTTCGATCCGTCGGCGTGGTTCAGGATGCTGCGCGTCACGGTCGCGCCATCGGCGGCATAGGTCTTCTGCGTCGTCTCCGCACCTTGCACGATCAGCATCGAGGTCAGCACGCCGGCGTTGCTGTACGATCCGGTGGCGACCGCGCCGGTCGCCAGGTCCACCGTCTTGGTGAAGACCAGGCTGTTGTCGGCCCGCATCCGCGTCAGCGAGGTGAGCGTGCCGTTGGCGGCATATTGCTCATGCGCCTGGGTATAGGTCTGGCCGGTGATGCCGTAGATCCACACGTCCTTCAGGCCGCCGGTCTGCTGGACGATGTGGCGCAACAGTGTGAAGCCGTCGGCGGCGTAGTTCTTGGTCTCGACCACGCCGGGCTGTTCGATCGTGCGCGTCGTCAGCAGGCCGGCGGTGTTGTACTGGTCCGAGGTGGTGCGCCCGAGCGCGTTATTCACCGTCTTGCCGAACACCATCTTGCCGTCGGCCTGAGTGCGGGTGAGCGATATCAGCGCGCCCTTTGCGTCGAACGTGCTGTATTCGGTGGTATAGGCCTGCCCGACAATGTTGAGCGCGTACGTCTCCTTCGACCCGTTGACATGGGTGATCGTCTTGCCGCGCAGCGTGCCGTCGGACTGGAACGAGCGTACCTCGACAGACCCGTCGGCATAATAAGTGGTGTTGCCGGAGGTGTAGGTGACCGCAGTCGCATTCTCGATCGCGGTGATCGGGGCCGGCGCATATTTCTCCAGCAGGTTCATCTGCGGCCGGTCGCTGCCGCCGACCGGGTCGATCGAGAAGTAATTGTTGTTGCCCGCCGCCCAGTACGTGCCGCCCAGCCACGCATCGGCGTGCTGCGCCATATAGGTCAGCATCTTGTCCAGAGCGGACAGGCTGGTGGCGTCGGTGCCGACGCCGAATTCGCCCAGGAACAGCTTCTGGTTGTTCTGCAGCGCCCATTGCGTGATCGCCTGCAGCCGCTGCACGCCGATATCGGCGCTGACCGGGGTGGCGACCCCGCCCGAGGCGGTGAGGTCGAGATACTGGTGGACCTCGAACGCATATTTGTCGAGCGGATCGACCACGCCCTTGCCGATCGTGGCGGCATTGCCGCTGGTCAGCCAGTTGTACGCGCCGTCCCATGCGGAACCGGCGACCAGGATCGTCTGCGCCGCGCCCGCCGCGCGGATCGCCGCGATGGCCGCATTGGCGGACGCCAGCCAGTCGGCCGGGGTCTGCTCGTTCGGCTCGTTCATCAGCCCGAGCATGACGTTGCCGCGATCCTTCAGCGCACCGCCCAGCGCGCCCCACATCGCCGCGAAATCGGCGTTGGTGACCACCGGACCGCCGATCAGTTCGCCATAGGCGCGGCCGAAATTGTGGACGTCGACGACGATCGTCATGCCCTTGGTCGCGGCATAATCGATGACGTGGGTGATGCGGTCGATATACGCTTGGTCGAACGCGCCGCCCTTGGTGGGCTGCAGCTGCTCCCACAGGATCGGCAGGCGCAGGATGTTCATACCCTTGCTGGCGTAATAATCGAGGTTCGCGTCGGTCGGGAACACCACCGGCAGGTGCCAGTCGGCCAGCTGGTTGGTGGTGAATTCCGCGCCCGAATAGGCGATGCCCAGATATTGCAGCGCGCCCGGCGTCGACGTCATGAACTGCGATGTCGAGAAGGACAGCGACCCGTTCGAGAACAGCGCCGCCGACGTCAGCCCGGCCTGATAGCCCAGATGCGCGTTCGCCCCCGTCGCCAGCGCGGCCTGGAACGTGCGGCCGTCGAGCGCGAGTTCGTTGATGTACAGGTTGCGATCCTGTCCCGTGGCCGAATCGTGATGATCGTTGGCGTAGACGATACGGATATCGTCGTTCGCCGAATCGCTCTGATACGAAAAGGTGAAGGTGTTCCACTGCCCAAGGCGGTAGTCGGCACCGACCTCGACATTGGTGGCGACCGCCACCCCGTTGACGAACACCGAGAATGCCGGCTTCCCCGATGCTTCGGTCCCCGACACCTTGATCGACAGATTATGCGTGATCGCCACCAGACAAGCTTCCCGTAAACCCACGATCGCGCGGTCGACCGTGATGAAGTTCCGTTTAGTTTTATGGATTTACCAAAGGGCTGTGGGGGGTGGTTAAGCAGCCGTTAGACCCCCTGCGACAAAGGTCGACATGCCCCACAGCGCCGGGCCGCGACCCGCCGCGATCCCGCCCCTGTCCTACATCGCCCGATCGCGATTAAGAACATATGGCGAACAACAGGAGATGTGCGATGACGATGGCATCCATCGAGGCGCCGGCGGGCTTCGTGCCCGCGCTGGGCGTCAGTTTCGGCGCGATCGGTACCGGGGCGACCCCCGTCGATCCCGACCATCCGCTGCCGGTGACCGCCGTTGCGTGGCAGGGGGCAGCCACCACCGCCCCGGTCGCCGGCACCGCGTCCGCCGCGACGTTGGCCGGGCCGTTCGCGCCCGCGCTGGGGCGCCCGATATGGTTGACGCTGATGGGAAGCTGGACGGGCACGGTCAAGCTGCTGCGCTCCACCGACGGCGGCACCACCCGCCTGCCGATGACGATCGGCGGCAGCGGCTGGGGCAGTTTCCAGGGCAATTGCAACGAACCGGTGGCGGAGGAAAGCGTCGCGGGCGCGACCTATTACCTCGACATCGCCGTGACGTCGGGCACGCTGTCGTACCGGGTGACGCAATGAGCGCCGACGTCATCGCGCGCGGGCTGGCCGCCCGTGCGTGGACCGAGCGGCCGCGCGTGCCGATCGCGCTGGCAGTGCTCGGCCAGTCGAACGAACGCGGGCAGGTATCGCCTGCCGAGGCGATCGGCGGGGTCGCGTCGCGCACCGCCTGGCCCAATGCCTTCGCCAGCCAGCGCAATCCGGCGATCCGCTACCCGGTCGGGCCGGCGGGCGCGCTGACCGGCGGCTATCATTTCCGCCTCTATGACGATCTGTTCGACGCCGGCTACGATCCGCAGATCGTCAACGCCTCGATCGGCAGCATGTCGATGCTGCGCGATGCCGCCGGGCAGATCCTGGACATCGCCGCCTGGCGGTCGCAGGGCGTCCGGCAGCAGCGCGTCGCGGATGTGCCCGGCGACCGCGGCTATGCCGGCGATTATGGCGTCGCGGCGGGCAAGCTGTTCGTGTGCACGACCGGGCGGCGCGCCTACGCCTTCCACCAGGGCACGTTCCTGCCGGGCGATACGGGGGTGAACCAGAACCTTGATTTCATCCGCGAAATCGGCAGCCATGCCACCGCCGCGACCGCGCCGGACTTTTCGGGGGCGTCGGTGGGCGGCACCGTGTCCGACGGATCGGCGGTGTGGACCTGCGTCAGCGCATCGACCAGCTATCTCGGCTTCGGCTACGGGCCGGGCGCCTGTACCGAGACGCGCGCGGGGTTCGACCCGTTCGGCATCCTGCGCCGCTGCCACGAGGAGATGGGCCGGGTGCGCACCGCGCGCGAACGGATCGTGATCCTGTGCAACGGCCAGTCGGACACCGGACTGACCAACGGCCAGTATCAGGGCGCGATCAACAGCATCGCGTCCTTCTTGGCCAACCGCGGCTATTCCGTGCATCTCGGCCTGTCCGTCTACAACCCCAGCGGCAACAACATCGCCGGCTACGACACGCTGACCGCCGCGCTCGCCTCTTCCTACGCCTTCCTGACCGGGGGCGGCGGTTTCTCGCCGACGCAGATCCGGCTCGGACCGAACCTCTATCAGTTGATGGGGTCGACCGGCGACATGGCCGCGGGCGGCGCGCATTTCGCCAAGGACGGCGGGCAGGACAATATCCACCTCAACGCGCGTGGCGCGGTAGCGGCGGGCGGGCATCTCGCCGCCGCGGTCACCGCCTGGCTGCGCCCGATCCAGCGCTAGGTCGATTCGGCGGCGGCCCCGATCGCGGGGGTCGCCGCCCTCGACATATCGTATCGGCGGCGCGCATCGTCCCTCGATGACGCTGCATTGCACAAAACCGACGCCCTCGGGCGTTGTTTGCGCCGCATCAACCGCCTAGAGAGCCTTCATACTGGGTATGAGGTGATCGTTGTGCGCAAGGGCATCATTCTGGCGGGCGGTTCGGGCACGCGCCTGTATCCCCTGACCAAGGGCGTCTCCAAGCAGCTGATGCCCGTCTATGACAAGCCGATGATCTATTATCCGCTGTCGACGCTGCTGCTGTCGGGCATCCGCGAGATCATGATCATCACCACCCCGCACGATCAGGCGGCGTTCCGCGCGCTGCTGGGCGACGGCAGCGAGCTGGGCATCGAACTTCACTATGCCGTCCAGCCCGAACCCGCGGGCCTGGCGCAGGCCTATCACATCGGCGCCGATTTCGTCGGCGACTCGCCCTCCGCGCTCGTGCTGGGCGACAACATCTTCTACGGCCACGGGCTGGTCGATCTGCTCAGCCGCGCCAGCGCGCGCGACGATGGCGCGACCGTGTTCGGCTATTATGTCAAGGACGCGACCGCCTATGGCGTCGTCTCCTTCGACGCCGACGGGCGCGCCGAGACGATCGAGGAAAAGCCGCCGGTGCCGAAGTCGAACTACGCGGTCACCGGCCTGTATTTCTACGACGGCAAGGCGGTGGAACTGGCGCGCGACCTGAAGCCGTCGCCGCGCGGCGAGCTGGAGATCACCGATCTCAACCGCCTGTATCTGGAGGCCGGCACGCTCTCGGTCGAGATCATGGGCCGCGGCTATGCCTGGCTCGATACCGGCACGCACGCCTCGCTGCTCGACGCCGCGCAATATGTCCAGATCACCGAGGACCGGCAGGGGCTGAAGATCTGCTGTCCCGAGGAGATCGCCTGGCGCCGCGGCTTCATCGACGATGCGCAGCTCGAGCGGCTGGCCGCGCCGCTGCGCAAGAGCGGCTATGGCGAATATCTGCTGGGGCTGCTGCAGGGCCGGGGGGCGCGCGCATGAACGTGATCGAGACGGCGATTCCGGGGCCGCTGATCCTGGAGCCGAAGGTCTTCGGCGACGACCGCGGCTTCTTCATGGAAAGCTGGAACGCCGACACGTTCCGCGCGATCGGGCTGGACGTGGCGTTCGTGCAGGACAACCACAGCCGCTCGGCGCGTGGCGTGCTGCGCGGGCTGCATTTCCAGAACCCCAATCCGCAAGGCAAGCTGGTGCGCGTCGCGGCCGGGCGCGTGTGGGACGTGGCGGTCGACGTCCGCCGTTCCTCCCCTCATTTCGGCAAGTGGGTGGGCGTGGAACTGTCGGCGGCGAACAAGCGCATGTTCTGGGTGCCGCCGGGCTTCGCGCACGGCTTCGTCAGCCTGGAGGACGGCACCGACTTCCTCTACAAATGCACCGCGCTCTACGATCCGTCGGCGGAACATTCGCTGCTGTGGAACGACCCCGCGCTGGGCATCGACTGGCCGGTGGAGGGGATCGAGCCGCAGCTGTCGGGCAAGGACAAGGTCGGCAAGCCGCTGGCCGAGATCGAGGGTTTCGCATGAAGGCGCTGATCACCGGCGCGCACGGCCAGCTGGGACGTGGCCTGGCCGCCAGCGCGCCCGTGGGCACCACGCTCGTCCTCCACGATCGCGACACGCTCGACATCACCGATCGCGCGGCGGTGGACGCGCTGGTCGCGGCGGAGCGCCCGGACGTCATTCTCAACGCCGCCGCCTATACCGCGGTGGACAAGGCGGAAAGCAACGAGGATGCGGCCCATGCGGTCAACGCGACCGCGACCGGCATCCTGTCCGACGCGGCGCGCGCGCATGATGCCCGCTTCGTCCATGTCTCCACCGATTTCGTGTTCGACGGGCGCGCGGGCGTTCCCTACGCCCCCGACGCGCCGACCGCGCCGCTCAGCGCTTATGGCCGCACCAAGCTGGCGGGCGAGCAGTTGGCGGGCGCCGGTGCGCTGATCGTGCGTACCGCCTGGGTCTATGCGCCGACCGGCGGCAATTTCGTTCGCACGATGCTGCGCGTGATGGCCGAACGGCCCGAGGTCCGCGTCGTCGCTGACCAGATCGGCACCCCCACCTACGCCCCCGGCCTCGCCGCCGCGCTATGGACGCTCGCCGACAAGGGCGTGACCGGCACGCATCACTACACCGATGCTGGCGCCGCCAGCTGGTACGATTTCGCCGTCGCCATCCAGGAAGAGGGGCTGGCCGCGGGCCTGCTCGATCGCGCGGTCCCGGTCGTGCCGATCGCCACCGCCGACTATCCGACGCCCGCGGCGCGCCCGCATTATTCGGTGCTCGACAAGACCAGCACCTTCACCGCGCTGGGCGGCCCCACCCCGCACTGGCGCGCCAATCTGCGCACGATGATCGCCGCGATCGCGGGGGAAGGCTGAGATGACCGCCGGCGAGCGCCCGGCCCGCGCCGCCGTCGGTCATATCGACGCGATCGGCGGCCTGCGCGCGCTGGCGGTCCTGTCGGTGGTGCTGTTCCACCTCGACGCCGCCTGGCTGCCGGGCGGCTTCGTCGGGGTCGACGTCTTCTTCGTCATCTCGGGGTTCGTCGTCGCCCATTCGGTGATTGGCGCGCGTGCCACGTCGTTCCGGGACTATTTCCTGTGGTTCTACCGGCGGCG
Source organism: Sphingomonas sp. CCH9-F2 (assembly GCF_001556735.1). Classification (NCBI taxonomy): domain Bacteria; kingdom Pseudomonadati; phylum Pseudomonadota; class Alphaproteobacteria; order Sphingomonadales; family Sphingomonadaceae; genus Sphingomonas; species Sphingomonas sp. CCH9-F2. The sequence goes on from NZ_LSJO01000716.1 coordinate 17,680, forward strand.
CTTCCTGCGCATCCTGCCGGCGATCTTCGTCTATGTGATGGTGATCGGCATCCTGGGAGTGCTGTTCATCCCCACCGCGGAGGTCAGCCGCTTCATCGAGATCACCGGCGCCGCATCGCTGTTCGGCGCCAGCAATTTCGTGCTGCTGTGGAAGTCGGGCGATTATTTCGCCGCAGCGACCGAGTTCAACACCTTCACCCATACCTGGTCGCTGGCGGTGGAGGAGCAATATTACCTCATCTTCCCGCTGTTCTCCTATTTCCTGCTGATCTGCGCGCCCGGCCCGCGACGCGGGCTGGCGGTGGCGCTGATGTGGGCGGCGTGCATTGCCTCGCTCGCCTGCGCCGCGGTGCTGACCGTACGCGCGCCGGCGGCGGCCTTCTACATGCTGCCGGCGCGCTTTTGGGAATTGGGGCTCGGGTTCCTGCTGCGCTATCACGACGGCGCGGCGCGGCGCGCGGGCGCGACGCTGGCGCGGCATCGCGCGGTCGAAAGCGTGGTCGCGGGCGCGGCGCTGCTGGCGCTCGGCTATGCCTTCGTCGCCACCTCGCCGCGCGCCTTCCCCTTCCCGGGCGCGGTGCTGCCGTGCGCGGCGACGGCGGTGCTGCTGCTGCTCGCGTGGCAGCGCGGTGACGGCTGGGCCGCGAGGCTGCTGTCGTGGCGGCTGCTGACCGCGATCGGCCTCATCAGCTACTCGCTGTACCTGTGGCACTGGGGCGTCATCGTCCTGATGCGCTGGACGGTCGGACTGGACGCCATCGCACTGAAAGCGATCGCGGGTGCCGCGATGCTGCTGCTGGCGATCCTCAGCTACCGGCTGGTCGAGCGGCCGTTGCGCTACAGCGGGCTGCTCAACCGCCTGCCGCCGCTGCGCTTCTTCGCCGCTTACGGCGTGGCGGGGGCGCTGATCGGCGCCGTTGTCCTGGGCGCGATGGTGGCCAAGCCGCGCGTCGGCCTCGCCGCGTCGAACGACGCCGCGGTGTGGAGCCCCTATGTCGCCCGCCCCGGCGCGCCGGGGCGGGCGACATAGGGGCTCCACACCGCGGCGTCGTTCGACGCGGCGAGGCCGACGCGCGGCTTGGCCACCATCGCGCCCAGGACAACGGCGCCGATCAGCGCCCCCGCCACGCCGTAAGCGGCGAAGAAGCGCAGCGGCGGCAGGCGGTTGAGCAGCCCGCTGTAGCGCAACGGCCGCTCGACCAGCCGGTAGCTGAGGATCGCCAGCAGCAGCATCGCGGCACCCGCGATCGCTTTCAGTGCGATGGCGTCCAGTCCGACCGTCCAGCGCATCAGGACGATGACGCCCCAGTGCCACAGGTACAGCGAGTAGCTGATGAGGCCGATCGCGGTCAGCAGCCGCCACGACAGCAGCCTCGCGGCCCAGCCGTCACCGCGCTGCCACGCGAGCAGCAGCAGCACCGCCGTCGCCGCGCACGGCAGCACCGCGCCCGGGAAGGGGAAGGCGCGCGGCGAGGTGGCGACGAAGGCATAGCCGAGCGCCAGCAGCGCCGCGCCCGCGACCACGCTTTCGACCGCGCGATGCCGCGCCAGCGTCGCGCCCGCGCGCCGCGCCGCGCCGTCGTGATAGCGCAGCAGGAACCCGAGCCCCAATTCCCAAAAGCGCGCCGGCAGCATGTAGAAGGCCGCCGCCGGCGCGCGTACGGTCAGCACCGCGGCGCAGGCGAGCGAGGCAATGCACGCCGCCCACATCAGCGCCACCGCCAGCCCGCGTCGCGGGCCGGGCGCGCAGATCAGCAGGAAATAGGAGAACAGCGGGAAGATGAGGTAATATTGCTCCTCCACCGCCAGCGACCAGGTATGGGTGAAGGTGTTGAACTCGGTCGCTGCGGCGAAATAATCGCCCGACTTCCACAGCAGCACGAAATTGCTGGCGCCGAACAGCGATGCGGCGCCGGTGATCTCGATGAAGCGGCTGACCTCCGCGGTGGGGATGAACAGCACTCCCAGGATGCCGATCACCATCACATAGACGAAGATCGCCGGCAGGATGCGCAGGAAGCGCCGCCGGTAGAACCACAGGAAATAGTCCCGGAACGACGTGGCACGCGCGCCAATCACCGAATGGGCGACGACGAACCCCGAGATGACGAAGAAGACGTCGACCCCGACGAAGCCGCCCGGCAGCCAGGCGGCGTCGAGGTGGAACAGCACCACCGACAGGACCGCCAGCGCGCGCAGGCCGCCGATCGCGTCGATATGACCGACGGCGGCGCGGGCCGGGCGCTCGCCGGCGGTCATCTCAGCCTTCCCCCGCGATCGCGGCGATCATCGTGCGCAGATTGGCGCGCCAGTGCGGGGTGGGGCCGCCCAGCGCGGTGAAGGTGCTGGTCTTGTCGAGCACCGAATAATGCGGGCGCGCCGCGGGCGTCGGATAGTCGGCGGTGGCGATCGGCACGACCGGGACCGCGCGATCGAGCAGGCCCGCGGCCAGCCCCTCTTCCTGGATGGCGACGGCGAAATCGTACCAGCTGGCGGCGCCAGCATCGGTGTAGTGATGCGTGCCGGTCACGCCCTTGTCGGCGAGCGTCCATAGCGCGGCGGCGAGGCCGGGGGCGTAGGTGGGGGTGCCGATCTGGTCAGCGACGACGCGGACCTCGGGCCGTTCGGCCATCACGCGCAGCATCGTGCGAACGAAATTGCCGCCGGTCGGCGCATAGACCCAGGCGGTACGCACGATCAGCGCACCGGCGCCCGCCAACTGCTCGCCCGCCAGCTTGGTGCGGCCATAAGCGCTGAGCGGCGCGGTCGGCGCGTCGGGGGCGTAGGGAACGCCCGCGCGCCCGTCGAACACGAAATCGGTGGAGACATGGACGAAGCGGGCATCATGCGCGCGCGCCGCGTCGGACAGGATGCCGGTCGCGGTCGCGTTGACCGCATGGGCCGCATCCTCGTTGCTTTCCGCCTTGTCCACCGCGGTATAGGCGGCGGCGTTGAGAATGACGTCCGGGCGCTCCGCCGCGACCAGCGCGTCCACCGCCGCGCGATCGGTGATGTCGAGCGTGTCGCGATCGTGGAGGACGAGCGTGGTGCCCACGGGCGCGCTGGCGGCCAGGCCACGTCCCAGCTGGCCGTGCGCGCCGGTGATCAGCGCCTTCATGCGAAACCCTCGATCTCGGCCAGCGGCTTGCCGACCTTGTCCTTGCCCGACAGCTGCGGCTCGATCCCCTCCACCGGCCAGTCGATGCCCAGCGCGGGGTCGTTCCACAGCAGCGAATGTTCCGCCGACGGATCGTAGAGCGCGGTGCATTTGTAGAGGAAGTCGGTGCCGTCCTCCAGGCTGACGAAGCCGTGCGCGAAGCCCGGCGGCACCCAGAACATGCGCTTGTTCGCCGCCGACAGTTCCACGCCCACCCACTTGCCGAAATGAGGGGAGGAACGGCGGACGTCGACCGCCACGTCCCACACGCGCCCGGCCGCGACGCGCACCAGCTTGCCTTGCGGATTGGGGTTCTGGAAATGCAGCCCGCGCAGCACGCCACGCGCCGAGCGGCTGTGGTTGTCCTGCACGAACGCCACGTCCAGCCCGATCGCGCGGAACGTGTCGGCGTTCCAGCTTTCCATGAAGAAGCCGCGGTCGTCGCCGAAGACCTTCGGCTCCAGGATCAGCGGCCCCGGAATCGCCGTCTCGATCACGTTCATGCGCGCGCCCCCCGGCCCTGCAGCAGCCCCAGCAGATATTCGCCATAGCCGCTCTTGCGCAGCGGCGCGGCCAGCCGCTCGAGCTGCGCATCGTCGATGAAGCCGCGGCGCCAGGCGATCTCCTCGGGACAGCAGATCTTCAGCCCCTGCCGGTCCTCGGTGATCTGGACATATTGCGCGGCGTCGAGCAGCGAGGCGTGCGTGCCGGTATCGAGCCAGGCATAGCCGCGGCCCATGATCTCGACCGAGAGCGTGCCGGCCTCCAGATACAGGCGGTTGAGATCGGTGATCTCCAGCTCGCCGCGCGGCGACGGCTTCAGGTCGCGCGCCAGTTCCACCGCCTTGCCGTCGTAGAAATACAGGCCGGTGACCGCGTAGTTCGACTTCGGCACCGGCGGCTTTTCCTCGATCGTCTCGGCGCGCCCGTCGGCGTCGAAGGAGACGACGCCATAGGCGGTCGCGTCCTTGACATAATAGCCGAACACGGTCGCGCCATCGTCGCGCGCGCTGGCGCGGCTGAGCAGATCGACCAGCCCGTGGCCGTAGAAGATGTTGTCGCCCAGCACGAGCGCGGAGGGCGAGTCGCCGACGAAATCGGCGCCGATGTGATAGGCCTGCGCCAGGCCCGCGGGTTCGGGCTGGACGGCATAGTGAAGTTCGATGCCCAGCTCGCTGCCGTCGCCCAGCAGCGCGCGGAACGCCGCCTGATCGTGCGGGGTGGTGATGATCATGATCTCGCGGATGCCCGACAGCAGCAGCGTCGACAGCGGATAATAGATCATCGGCTTGTCATAGACGGGCATCAGCTGCTTGGAGACGCCCTTGGTCAGGGGATACAGGCGCGTGCCCGAACCGCCCGCCAGAATGATGCCCTTGCGCACAACGATCACCTCATACCCAGTATGAAGGCTCTCTAGGCGGTTGATGCGGCGCAAACAACGCCCGAGGGCGTCGGTTTTGTGCAATGCAGCGTCATCGAGGGACGATGCGCGCCGCCGATACGATATGTCGAGGGCGGCGACCCCCGCGATCGGGGCCGCCGCCGAATCGACCTAGCGCTGGATCGGGCGCAGCCAGGCGGTGACCGCGGCGGCGAGATGCCCGCCCGCCGCTACCGCGCCACGCGCGTTGAGGTGGATATTGTCCTGCCCGCCGTCCTTGGCGAAATGCGCGCCGCCCGCGGCCATGTCGCCGGTCGACCCCATCAACTGATAGAGGTTCGGTCCGAGCCGGATCTGCGTCGGCGAGAAACCGCCGCCCCCGGTCAGGAAGGCGTAGGAAGAGGCGAGCGCGGCGGTCAGCGTGTCGTAGCCGGCGATGTTGTTGCCGCTGGGGTTGTAGACGGACAGGCCGAGATGCACGGAATAGCCGCGGTTGGCCAAGAAGGACGCGATGCTGTTGATCGCGCCCTGATACTGGCCGTTGGTCAGTCCGGTGTCCGACTGGCCGTTGCACAGGATCACGATCCGTTCGCGCGCGGTGCGCACCCGGCCCATCTCCTCGTGGCAGCGGCGCAGGATGCCGAACGGGTCGAACCCCGCGCGCGTCTCGGTACAGGCGCCCGGCCCGTAGCCGAAGCCGAGATAGCTGGTCGATGCGCTGACGCAGGTCCACACCGCCGATCCGTCGGACACGGTGCCGCCCACCGACGCCCCCGAAAAGTCCGGCGCGGTCGCGGCGGTGGCATGGCTGCCGATTTCGCGGATGAAATCAAGGTTCTGGTTCACCCCCGTATCGCCCGGCAGGAACGTGCCCTGGTGGAAGGCGTAGGCGCGCCGCCCGGTCGTGCACACGAACAGCTTGCCCGCCGCGACGCCATAATCGCCGGCATAGCCGCGGTCGCCGGGCACATCCGCGACGCGCTGCTGCCGGACGCCCTGCGACCGCCAGGCGGCGATGTCCAGGATCTGCCCGGCGGCATCGCGCAGCATCGACATGCTGCCGATCGAGGCGTTGACGATCTGCGGATCGTAGCCGGCGTCGAACAGATCGTCATAGAGGCGGAAATGATAGCCGCCGGTCAGCGCGCCCGCCGGCCCGACCGGGTAGCGGATCGCCGGATTGCGCTGGCTGGCGAAGGCATTGGGCCAGGCGGTGCGCGACGCGACCCCGCCGATCGCCTCGGCAGGCGATACCTGCCCGCGTTCGTTCGACTGGCCGAGCACTGCCAGCGCGATCGGCACGCGCGGCCGCTCGGTCCACGCACGGGCGGCCAGCCCGCGCGCGATGACGTCGGCGCTCATTGCGTCACCCGGTACGACAGCGTGCCCGACGTCACGGCGATGTCGAGGTAATAGGTCGCGCCCGCGACGCTTTCCTCCGCCACCGGTTCGTTGCAATTGCCCTGGAAACTGCCCCAGCCGCTGCCGCCGATCGTCATCGGCAGGCGGGTGGTGCCGCCGTCGGTGGAGCGCAGCAGCTTGACCGTGCCCGTCCAGCTTCCCATCAGCGTCAACCATATCGGGCGCCCCAGCGCGGGCGCGAACGGCCCGGCCAACGTCGCGGCGGACGCGGTGCCGGCGACCGGGGCGGTGGTGGCTGCCCCCTGCCACGCAACGGCGGTCACCGGCAGCGGATGGTCGGGATCGACGGGGGTCGCCCCGGTACCGATCGCGCCGAAACTGACGCCCAGCGCGGGCACGAAGCCCGCCGGCGCCTCGATGGATGCCATCGTCATCGCACATCTCCTGTTGTTCGCCATATGTTCTTAATCGCGATCGGGCGATGTAGGACAGGGGCGGGATCGCGGCGGGTCGCGGCCCGGCGCTGTGGGGCATGTCGACCTTTGTCGCAGGGGGTCTAACGGCTGCTTAACCACCCCCCACAGCCCTTTGGTAAATCCATAAAACTAAACGGAACTTCATCACGGTCGACCGCGCGATCGTGGGTTTACGGGAAGCTTGTCTGGTGGCGATCACGCATAATCTGTCGATCAAGGTGTCGGGGACCGAAGCATCGGGGAAGCCGGCATTCTCGGTGTTCGTCAACGGGGTGGCGGTCGCCACCAATGTCGAGGTCGGTGCCGACTACCGCCTTGGGCAGTGGAACACCTTCACCTTTTCGTATCAGAGCGATTCGGCGAACGACGATATCCGTATCGTCTACGCCAACGATCATCACGATTCGGCCACGGGACAGGATCGCAACCTGTACATCAACGAACTCGCGCTCGACGGCCGCACGTTCCAGGCCGCGCTGGCGACGGGGGCGAACGCGCATCTGGGCTATCAGGCCGGGCTGACGTCGGCGGCGCTGTTCTCGAACGGGTCGCTGTCCTTCTCGACATCGCAGTTCATGACGTCGACGCCGGGCGCGCTGCAATATCTGGGCATCGCCTATTCGGGCGCGGAATTCACCACCAACCAGCTGGCCGACTGGCACCTGCCGGTGGTGTTCCCGACCGACGCGAACCTCGATTATTACGCCAGCAAGGGTATGAACATCCTGCGCCTGCCGATCCTGTGGGAGCAGCTGCAGCCCACCAAGGGCGGCGCGTTCGACCAAGCGTATATCGACCGCATCACCCACGTCATCGATTATGCCGCGACCAAGGGCATGACGATCGTCGTCGACGTCCACAATTTCGGCCGCGCCTATGGCGAACTGATCGGCGGTCCGGTGGTCACCAACGCCGATTTCGCGGCGATGTGGGGCGCGCTGGGCGGTGCGCTGAAGGATCGCGGCAACGTCATGCTCGGGCTGATGAACGAGCCGAACGAGCAGACCCCGGCCGACTGGCTGGCGTCCGCCAATGCGGCCATCGCGGCGATCCGCGCGGCGGGCGCGGCGCAGACGATCCTGGTCGCCGGTTCCGCATGGGACGGCGCGTACAACTGGCTGACCAGCGGCAATGCCGCCACGATCGGCAAGGGCGTGGTCGATCCGCTCGACAAATATGCGTTCGAGGTCCACCAGTATCTCGACCTCACCGCCTCGGGCGGGGTCGCCACCCCGGTCAGCGCCGATATCGGCGTGCAGCGGCTGCAGGCGATCACGCAATGGGCGCTGCAGAACAACCAGAAGCTGTTCCTGGGCGAATTCGGCGTCGGCACCGACGCCACCAGCCTGTCCGCTCTGGACAAGATGCTGACCTATATGGCGCAGCACGCCGATGCGTGGCTGGGCGGCACGTACTGGGCGGCGGGCAACAACAATTACTTCTCGATCGACCCGGTCGGCGGCAGCGACCGGCCGCAGATGAACCTGCTGGAGAAATATGCGCCGGCCCCGATCACCGCGATCGAGAATGCGACTGCGGTCACCTACACCTCCGGCAACACCACTTATTATGCCGACGGGTCTGTCGAGGTACGCTCGTTCCAGTCCGACGGCACGCTGCGCGGCAAGACGATCACCCATGTCAACGGGTCGAAGGAGACGTACGCGCTCAACATTGTCGGGCAGGCCTATACCACCGAATACAGCACGTTCGACGCAAAGGGCGCGCTGATATCGCTCACCCGCACTCAGGCCGACGGCAAGATGGTGTTCGGCAAGACGGTGAATAACGCGCTCGGGCGCACCACCTCGGACCAGTACAACACCGCCGGCCTGCTGACGACGCGCACGATCGAACAGCCCGGCGTGGTCGAGACCAAGAACTACGCCGCCGACGGCTTCACACTGTTGCGCCACATCGTCCAGCAGACCGGCGGCCTGAAGGACGTGTGGATCTACGGCATCACCGGCCAGACCTATACCCAGGCGCATGAGCAATATGCCGCCAACGGCACGCTCACCTCGCTGACGCGGATGCGGGCCGACAACAGCCTGGTCTTCACCAAGACGGTGGACCTGGCGACCGGCGCGGTCGCCACCGGATCGTACAGCAACGCCGGCGTGCTGACCTCGATGCTGATCGTGCAAGGTGCGGAGACGACGCAGAAGACCTATGCCGCCGATGGCGCGACCGTGACGCGCAGCATCCTGAACCACGCCGACGGATCGAAGGAAGTGTGGTATTACGGGCAGACCGACCCGAATTACCGCACCGTTCACGAAACCTACAACGCCGCCGGCGCGATGGTGTCGGTGGAGCGGCTGCGCGGCGATGGCAGCCTCTATTACTCGCGCGACGTGCTGTCCGACGGAAAGGTCGTCACCGTCACCAACAGCTTTACCACGGACGGGCTGCTGACCACGTCGGTGATCGGCCGGTCGGATGGCAGCATCACGACGAAGACCTTCGCCAGCGACGGGATCGCGCTGTTGCAGGACGTGACCACCACCGCCGATGGTGCGCGCGAGGTGCATCTGTACGGCGTCACCGGCGCCGCCTACACCGCCACCGGCGGCGCGAAGGCGGACGTGCTGGTTGGCGGCGCGGGGAACGACACGCTGACCGGCGGTGGCGGCAACGACACGCTGACCGGCGGTGCGGGCGTCGACACCTTCGTGTTCGCACGTGGATCGGGCAACGACACGATCACCGATTTCGGGCGCAACGGCGAGGCGGACAAGCTGGACCTGTCGGCCTATCTCACCGCCGGGCTGCGCCCGACCGTCGCCGCCAGCGGGTCGGACACGCTGCTGACCTTCACCACCGGTGAGACGATCCGGCTGACCGCGGTCGATCCGGCGCGGCTGACCGCGACCGCCACCGGCTATACCTTCACCGCGCCGGTCGCCTCGCGGCCGATCACGCTGCCCGGCGTCGTCGATTCGGCGCTGGGCACGGTGGGCGGCGTGGTCGGCGGGATCGTCACCACGCCCGTCTCCGTGGCGCTCGACCTGCGTGCGCAGAATGCGGGGCAGGCGTGGAGCTTCACCTCGGCCGCCGGGGTCAACCGCTTCGAGGTGCGCGCGGGCGATCACTGGTCGGGCGATGGCACCGCCGGCAAGGAGCGCAGCGAAACCTATGCGACCGCCAAGTTGGACCTGGGCAAGACCTATCATCTGACGTTCGACGTGATGGTGGAGGCGGGGGCCAAGAACACCGCGTCGTGGATGACGCTGATGCAGCTCCAGTCCACCTTCGATCCCGGCGACGCGCCGCACAGCCCGCCGTTCGCGCTGGAGATGGTCGGCGACAAGATGCGCATCGTGACGCGCAGCAGCGCGACGTCGATCATGGCGGTGGACGATTCGGTCTATCAGCGCCACTTCACCGACACCGCCGACATCACCCGCGGCAAATGGTATGCGTTCGACGTCACGGTCAAGTTCCTGCCCGGCGGGGACGGCCGCCTGACGGTGGTGCGCGACGGGGTGACGATCGTCGACTATACCGGGCCGCTGGGCTTCCAGGATGCGGTCGGCCCCTATCTGAAGCAGGGCGTGTACCGCGCCGACGCGCCGGAGACGATCGCGGTCAATTATCGCAACACCGCGCTGGAACTGGTGCCCAACAGCACCGCGCCGGCCCCGTCGGCGCCGTCCAACCTGACGCTGTCGGTCGCCGACGTGGCCGAGAACGGCGCCCCCGGCGCGCTGGTCGGCACCGCGGCGGCGACCGACGCGCAGGGCCGCGCGATCAGCTATTCGCTGGTCGACAGCGCCGGCGGGATGTTCGCCATCGACCCGCAGACGGGCAAGATCGTCACCGCCAAGACGCTCGATTACGAAACGCAGAAGGCCCATTCGATTACGGTGCGCGCCACCGGCAGCAACGGGCTGTTCGTGGACAAGGCCGTCACGGTCGGCGTCACCGACGTCAACGAGGCGCCGGTCAGCGTGACGCTGGCGGGCGGCAAGGTGGCGGAGAACCTAGCTGCCGGCGCGATCGTCGGCACCGTGTCGGCGATCGATCCGGAGGCGCGGACGCTGACCTATTCGCTGGTCGGCGGCACGGGAATGCCGTTCTCAATCGACGCGCGCACCGGCGTCATCACCACAACCGCGCCGCTCGATTACGAAACGCGCAGCAGCTACGCGTTGTCGGTCCGCGCGACCGATGTCGGCGGGCTGAGCACCGACAAGGCGGTGACGATCGGCGTCACCGACGTGAACGAGGCACCGGCGAACCTGACGCTGACCGGCGGGACCGTGACCGAGAACATGGCCGCCGGCACCATCGTGGGGACGGCGCGCGCGGCGGATCCGGACGGCAACACGCTGTCCTATTCGCTGGTCGGCGCCAGCGGGTTGCCGTTCGCGATCGACGCGCGCACCGGGGTCATCACCACCACCGCGCCGCTCGATTACGAAGCGCGCAACGCCTATTCGCTGACGGTGCGCGCCAGCGATCCGGGCGGGCTGAAGGTGGACAAGCTGGTCTCGATCGGCGTCACCGACGTCAACGAGGCGCCGGTCGACCTGGCGCTGGCCGGCGGCAAGGTGGCGGAAAACCTAGCGCCCGGCGCGCTGGCGGGCGTGGCGCGCGCCAGCGACCCGGAAGGGCTGGCGCTGTCCTATTCGCTGGTCAATGCCAAGGGGATGCCGTTCGCGATCGACGCGCGCACCGGGGTCATCACCACCACCGCGGCGCTCGATTACGAAGGCAAGGGCAGCTACGCGCTGACCATCCGCGCGACCGATGCGGGCGGGCTGACGGTGGACAAGGCGGTGACGATCGGGGTGATCGACATGCCCGAGCTGCCCAAGGGCTGGGTATCGTTCAATGCCTCGCGTGAGCCGGCGCCGGACCGCAGCGGGCTGACCGATGCGCACTCGCTGGGCGGCGGCACCGGCATGGTGGCCGATGCGCACGGCGACTATACGTTCGTGGTGCCGGACCATCCCGACGGCCTGATCAAGCTGGGCGCGGACTATTTCGATCCGCATGTGATCTGACGACAAATATCGGGGAACGCGGGACAAAAGCGCGGCTGGTCAACGCTTCGCTAACCAATCCGGCCTAGCGTGTACGCACGCGCAGCCGGTGCGTGTCACGAGGTTCCCCCCAATGTCGTCGATCGCCTCCCCCCGTTCCATGCGCGGCAGCGCGGACCCGATCCGCCGCGCGATCGCGCGCTGTCGCCCGCATCTGCTGGGGGCGGCGGCGTTCAGCGCGCTCGGCAACCTGCTGTACCTCACCCCGTCGCTGTTCATGCTGCAGGTGTACGACCGGGTGGTGCCCAGCGGCAGCATCCCGACGCTGGTGGCGCTGGGGGTGCTGACGCTGGCCGGGCTGGCGGCGCTGGCGGCGTTCGAATGGCTGCGCTCGCGCGTGTTGATCCGGGCCAGCGCGGCGCTGGAGGCGACGCTGGCGCGCGACACGCTGGCGGTGGCGATGAACCGCCCCGACCTGTCGCGGGTCCAGCGGGCCGAGGCGATGCGCGATTTCGACACCGTTCGGCAGGGGATCGGCAGCCCCGGCGTGCTCGCCGCGCTGGATGCCCCATGGACGCCGATCTACATCCTGGTCGCGTTCCTGCTGCACCCGGCGCTGGGTCTGATGATGATCGTCGCGGGCGCGATCCTGCTGGCGCTCGCCTGGACGAACGAGGCGATGACCGCATCGCCGATGAAGCGCGCCGGCGAGGCGGTGAGCATCGCCTACGCTCGGCAGAACCACGCCGCCGCCTTCGCCGCCGAAGCGCGCGCGCTGGGGATGGTGCAGTCGCTGGCGCTGCGCCAGGCGAGCGAACGCGGCGCGGCCAACGCGCTCCAGCTGGAGGCCAGCTTCGCCGGGAGCGCGCACGGCAGCATCATCAAGTTCTTCCGCCTGGCGGTCCAGTCCGGGTCGCTTGCGCTGGGCGCGGTGCTGGTGATCGAGGGCAGCCTGTCGGCCGGTTCGATGATCGCCGCGTCGCTGCTGATGTCGCGCGCGCTGGCGCCGATCGAGCAGGCGGTGGGCAGCTGGCGTACGATCGTGTCGTTGCGCGCCGCCTATCGCCGGTTGAGCGCCTTGTTCGACGGCGCGCCGGTGCGCGATCACACCGCGCTGCCCGCGCCGACCGGCGCGGTGCAGGTGGAACAGCTGACGGTGTGCGCGCCGCTGACGGGGCGCGTGCTGCTGAGCGAGATCGGCTTCGCGGTGGCGCCGGGGACGATCGTCGGGATCGTCGGGCACAGCGGCGCGGGCAAGTCCACGCTGCTGCGCGCGATCGCGGGCGCGGTGGCGCCGCAGGCGGGGCATGTCCGCTTCGACGGCACCTCGCGCAACGACTGGGATGCCGAGCGGCTGGCCGAGCATGTCGGTTTCGTGCCGCAGGATTCGATCCTGTTCCCCGGCACCGTGAAGGAGAACATCACCCGCTTCCGCCGTCCCAACGACGCGCAGGAGGCGATGCGGCTGGACGCGGCGGCGATCGCGGCGGCGCAGGCGATCGGCGCGCATGAGATGATCGCGCGGCTGCCGCAGGGTTACGACACGCTGCTCGACATCGGCGGGACCGGGCTGTCGGCGGGGCAGGCGCAGCAGGTGGCGATCGCGCGCGCGCTGTTCGGCGAGCCGGCGGTGCTGGTGCTGGACGAGCCGACCGCGCATCTCGATGCGGAGGCGCAGCGCGCCTTCGCTGCGCTGCTGGTGCGGATGCGCGAGGCGCGGCGGACCGTGCTGTTCGCGACGCACAGCACCGACGTGCTGGCCGGTGCCGACATGCTGCTGGCGCTGGAGGGAGGCCGGATCGCGCAGTTCGGGCCGATCGCCGGCGCCGGCGCCGAGGCCGGCCCGCGCCCCGGCAGCTTCATTTCCGCCATCACCCCGGCGTCCTATCGCCCCCGGAAGGTCAACGCATGAGCATGTCCGCCACCTTCGACCGGTTCGTATTGCCCGATGGCGATCGTACCGCGATCCACGATCCGCGGCGCGAGCTGCGCTGGGGCGCGGCGCTGGCCGGGCTGCTGGTGCTGGGCTTCGGCGGCTGGGCGGTCGCCACGCGGCTGGACGCGGCGGTTGTCGGCGGCGGCGTGGTGCGGCTGACCGACGCGCGGCAGGTGGTGCAGGCACCGGCGGCGGGGATCATCTCGTCGCTGGACGTGCGCAACGGGATGCGGGTGCGCGCCGGGCAGCAGCTGGTCGCCTTCACCGCGAGCGAGGCGCTGGCGCAGGAGCGCTCGCTGGCGGCGCGCACGTTCGGATTGCAGGCCGAAATCGCGCGGATCGAGACCGAATTGCGCGGTGGGTCGCGAGTCGCGATGCCCGCGACGATGGGTGCGTCCTCTGAAGCCGACCGCGCATTGGCGGCGGCGGCGGTGGCGAGCGAGCAGGCGCAACTCGACGCGCAACGCGCGCTGGAGGGGGCACAGGCCGCGGTATTGCGCGACCGGCGCGTGCAGGTGGGCCACCAGATCGACGGCTATCGCCAGCGGCTCGGCTCCACGCAGCGCCAGCGGGCGCTCAATGCCAGCGAACTGGACGCCTATCGCGGGTTGTTGAAGCGCGGGCTGGCGACGCGCGAGCGGGTGCTGAACCTGGAACGATCCGCCGCGGCGCTGGATGGCGACCAGGGCGAGACGGTCGCGGAGATGGCGCGGCTGCGCAACCAGGCGGGCGAGGCGCAGTTGCAGCTGACCCAGCTGCGGAGCGAGCGTGCGAATCAGAATGCCGAGCGGTTGCGCGCGGCGCAGAACGATCTGGCGGCGGTGCTGCCGCAATGGCAGGCGGCGCGCGACCAGCTGCGCCGCACCGTCGTGCGTGCGCCGTTCGCGGGCACCGTCACTGCGCTCCAGCCCGCGATGGCGGGATCGGTGGTGCCCGCGGGCGCGCGGCTGCTGGAACTGGTCCCCGCGCGCGACGCGATCGTCGTCGAGGCGAAGGTATCGGCGACCGACGCGATGGAGCTGACGCCGGGGCAGGCCGCCGAAGTGCGCGCCGCCGGATCGCGCGGCCGGCTGGCCCCGCCGCTGCACGGCACGGTCGAGCGCGTGTCCGCCGACAGCATCGAGGATGAGCGCACCGGGCAGGTGTTCTACACCGCCGCGATCCGGCTGGCCCCCGCCGAGGTGCAGCGGATGCGTCGCGACGGCGTGGCCGGGGCGCTGCGCGCCGGCACGCCGGTGGAGGTGATGATCCCGACGAAGGCGCGCAGTGCGCTGGACTATCTGGTTGGGCCGCTGCTGGCGCGGGTGTCGAAGACCTTCGCGGAGCAATGAGGGGCTGAACGCGGTGGGGATGGCGCGGGCGAGGTCCGGCACGCCCGCCGCGCCATCGTTCCGTCATGCCGGAACGAGTCCGGCATGACGGGAACGAGCTTCGCCGAGATTTCGATTGGGTCCGCGAGGAGTGGCGGGGGATGCCCGCCAGATCCTAGAAGGCGTTGCGGTGGACGACCACGCGCAGCGTCGCGAAGATGATCGAGATGTCGCGCCAGATGCTCCAGCCGTTGAGATACTCAAGATCGGCCTGGAGGCGGTTGGTCAGATCCTCGCGCCGGTGGGTCGCGCCGCGGAAGCCGCGGACCTGCGCCAGGCCGGTCAGCCCCGGCTTGCACGCATGGCGGAGCCAGTAGCGGTTGTCGATTTCCCAGAACAATTGCGTACCCGCCAGCGAGCCGAGCGCGTGCGGGCGCGGGCCGACCAGGCTCATCGAACCGAACACGACGTTGAACAGCTGCGGCAGCTCGTCGATGCTGGTGCTGCGGATGAAGCGGCCGACGCGGGTCACGCGGCTGTCGCTGCGCCCGGCGGAGACGTTGCCGTCGGCATCGCATTCCGCGACGTGCATGCTGCGGAACTTCAGGATTTCGAAAAAGGCGTTGCCGCGCCCGACGCGGCGCTGGCGGAAGAACACCGGCCCGCGGCTGTCCAGCTTCACTGCCAGTGCGGTCAGCAGCAGCACCGGCGCCAGCGCGATCAGCGCGGGGATGCACAGCGCCAGATCGAAGAGCCGCTTCGTCACCCGCTGGCTGAGCGTCAGCGGGCCGCTGGCGACCAGCAGGGTGGGGTGATGCGCGACCGCGCTGATGCCGAACGCGCCGAACGACCCGATGTCGTCGACCATCACCTCGCCCAGGACGTTGGCGCCTTTCAGCATCATCGCCCAGTCGGCCCGCGCATCCGGTTCGCAGACGATCACCACGCGGTCCATGTCGCGGACCAGCTCGCCGAAACGATGCAGCGCGACCGGATCGGCCAGGTCGGGGACGATGCCGGTCGTTTCGGCATCGATCTGGATCATCCGGTCGGGCACCTGGGTGCGCGCGCGGTCGAAGATGACCATTTCGGCGAGTAGCCGGTCGTTGAGGTGGCGGTGGATGTAGCTGCCCACGGCGATTCGGAACCCGCCCAGCAGCACCGCGGACGCGACCATCGTGGTCAGCAGCATGGAACGCGGGATGAACTGTTCGCTGCGGATGAAATAGACCAGCAGGAACAGCGCCGCGAAACTGAAGGCCAGCGAGCGCAGCGCGATCGAGACGCCGCCGCTGCCGCGGCGTAGCGTGCTGATCGCGAAGGCGCGCGAATTGAGCGCGGTGCCGGCATAGATCGGCAGCGTGACCGCCAGCAGCGCGACCAGCGCCGCCGGATCCGGTTTCACGAACCATGCCACCAGGATCCCGAGCATGATCGCGGCCAGATCGCCTAGCACGACCGACAGGGCCAGATGCACGCGAAGCGTCCGCGACGGGGCGCCGCGGAACAGCAGGCCTGATGACAGGGATGGCTCAGCGATCAATCGCTGCACACCATCATTCACGCGCTTCTCCCCCGACTGTCCGACCGGGACCGATTGTCCCGGTACATCGTCGCCTGCGGGCGCGGACTATAGGCACAGATCGTCAGGAAGCAACGGCCATGGCGGCCGCAGGGAAGCGAGCGGCGGTCACGCGCGGCGGAACGGCCCGCGCGCGCGACACCCCGAGCGTGCGGCGGTCAGATGACGGCGACGATGATCGCGGCCCAGCACAACAGACCGGCGGCCAGCGAGCCACCGAAGCCGAGCAGCGCCGATGCGGAAACCACATCATCGGCATGGGCAAGTTCGATCATTCATCCTCTCCGTGCGCCGTTCTGTGTCATTCTGACACGGCGCTTGCACAACTGGTCCCAAATTGGCGGGAGTCATGCAAGTGTAAAATTGGAAAAAAAGATCGTTTCGGGTATCGGGTATGGTGCGCGTGCATGATTTTACGCCTGAATCTTTTTGCCGGGCGATGCCGCTGTGAGCGGTTTGTAAACCTTCGACGGTGCATCCTGCCGCCCATGCAACGGGTGATGGGATGATGCTGATGGGTACGGCTGCTCGGCACCTGGCCGATTCGGGCGATCGTCGCGGTGCGCTGCGCGGTGAGCTGGGGCGTCCGGGGACGATCCGCCTGGACGACGGCACCGTGATCGAAACGGTGCTGGTCGACCTGACGCGCGACGGCTGTCGTCTGCACACCGCGGCGGCGATCGCGCGGGGCACCACGTTCAGCATCGGCATCGCGCATGTCGGCCTGACCCGTGCGCGTGTCGTGTGGCACGGGCCGGAGGGCTATGGCTGCGAATTCGACGCGCCGCTACCGGCGGGCGCGGTGACCGCGGCCTTCGGCGGCAGCAATATCGAACCGTTCCCCAATGCCGGCCAGTTCGCGCCGCCGCCGGTTGCGCGCAAGTGGAGCCCGCGCGCGCGCCTGCTGCTGCTGCTCGCCGGGGTCGCCGGGCCGTGGGCGGCGCTGGCGCTTTTCTGGTTTCTGGTCTGACGTCCCACCCTTTCGCACCGTCTCCGCACGGCTTCGCACCGTCTCCACGCGGCGCCCGCGACGCTTGATTCCCCACCGGATCAGGTTAAGTCGCGAGCGCCGCGATCGTTTTGCGCCGCACCACGTGCGGGCGGCCTGACGGATCACAAAGAGGGAGACGTTCGTGAAGATCGCCATGATCGGGTCCGGCTATGTCGGATTGGTGTCGGGTGCCTGTTTCGCCGATTTCGGGCACGACGTCGTCTGCGTCGACAAGGACGCGAGCAAGATCGAGCGGCTGCTGAACGGCGTGATGCCGATCTACGAGCCCGGGCTCGACGAACTGGTCGCGCGCAACGTGCAGGCCGGGCGCCTGCGCTTCACGACCGAACTGGCCGAGGGCGTGGCGGGCGCCGACGCGATCTTCATCGCGGTGGGCACGCCGTCGCGGCGCGGCGACGGGCATGCCGACCTCACCTATGTCCACGCCGCCGCCAAGGAAATCGGCGAGGCGCTGACCGGCTATGCGGTGGTCGTCACCAAGTCGACCGTGCCGGTCGGCACCGGCGACGAGGTGGAGCGGATCATCCGCGAGGCCGCACCGCAGGCGCAGTTCGGCGTCGTTTCCAACCCCGAATTCCTGCGCGAAGGCGCCGCGATCGACGATTTCAAGCGCCCCGACCGGATCGTGATCGGCTCGGAGGACGACCGCGCGACCGAGGTGATGCGGCAGGTGTACCGTCCGCTGTACCTCAACGCCGCGCCGATCCTGGTCACGCGCCGCCGCACCGCGGAACTGATCAAATATGCCGGCAACGCCTTCCTGGCGACCAAGATCACCTTCATCAACGAAATCGCCGACCTGTGCGAGAAGGTGGGCGCCGACGTGAAGGACGTCAGCCGCGGCATCGGCCTCGACAATCGCATCGGGTCGAAGTTTCTTCACGCCGGCCCCGGCTATGGCGGGTCGTGCTTCCCCAAGGATACGCTGGCGCTGCTCAAGACCAGCCAGGACTATGACGCGCCGCAGCGCATCGTCGAGGCGGTGGTGGCGGTCAACGACACCCGCAAGCGCGCGATGGGGCGCAAGATCATCGCCGCGATGGGCGGCGACGTGCGCGGTAAGACCGTCGCGGTGCTGGGGCTGACGTTCAAGCCGAACACCGACGACATGCGCGATTCGCCCGCGATCGCGGTGATCCAGACGCTGCAGGACGCCGGTGCGACCGTGAAGGCCTATGACCCCGAGGGGGTCGAGCAGGCCAAGAAGGTGCTCGACAACGTCGATTATTGCGACGGGCCGTACAGCGCGATCGAGGGCGCCGACGCGCTGGCGATCGTGACTGAATGGGACGAGTTCCGCGCGCTGGACCTGGCGCGGGTCAAGTCGCTGCTGGCATCGCCGGTGCTGGTCGACCTGCGCAACATCTACATCCCGGACGAAGTGCGCGCCGCCGGTTTCGACTATACCAGCATCGGGCGCTGAGCGTGATGCGCGCCGGGGGCGAGGGAGCGACGCGATGACCATCCTCGTCACCGGCGCCGCCGGGTTCATCGGCCATGCCGTCGCGCATCGCCTGCTGGACCGCGGCTACAGCGTGATCGGGATCGACAATTTCAACGATTATTACGACCCCGCGCTGAAGGAAGCGCGCGCCGCCAGCTTCGCCGACGTGCCCGCGATGCGGATGGTGCGCGGCGATATCGCCGATGCGGAGATGGTCGCGGCGCTGGTGCGCGACCATGGCGTCACGCGGATCGTCCACCTCGCCGCGCAGGCGGGGGTGCGGTACAGCATCGACAATCCGTTCGCCTACGAACGCTCGAACCTGGCGGGGCATCTGTCGCTGCTGGAGGCGAGCCGCCATGCGCCGGGGTTCGAGCATCTGGTCTATGCTTCGTCCAGCTCGGTCTATGGCGACCGGCCGCTCAACGGCGGCGGGTTCAGCGAGGACGATGCCGCGGTGAACCCGGTATCGCTCTACGCTGCGACCAAAAGGTCATGCGAGCTGATGAGCGATGCCTATGCCACGCTCTACAAATTCCCGCAGACGGGGCTGCGCTTCTTCACCGTCTACGGCCCGTGGGGGCGGCCGGACATGGCGATCTTCGGCTTCACGCGGAAGATCCTGTCGGGCGAGCCGATCGAGGTCTATGGCGAGGGGAAGATGGCGCGCGACTTCACCTTCATCGACGATATCGTCGACGGGGTGGTGGGCGCGCTGGACCATCCGCCCGCGCGCGGCGCGCACCGCGTTCTCAACATCGGCGACAGCCACCCGGTCGGGCTGATGGACATGATCGGGACGCTGGAGGCGGCGTTGGGCCGCACCGCGATCAAGCACATGCGCCCGATGCAGCCCGGCGACGTCACCGCGACCTTCGCCGACGTGTCGAAGCTTCACGCGCTCACCGGCTATCGACCGAAGGTGATGCTGGGCGAGGGGATCGGGCGGTTCGTTCAATGGTATCGGGAGTTCTACGGCGCATGACGCAGATCGTTCCGGTGATCCTGTCGGGCGGATCGGGGACGCGGCTGTGGCCGCTGTCGC
>NZ_LSJO01000717.1:0-14951 GCF_001556735.1 Sphingomonas sp. CCH9-F2
AGCCCGCGCCCGCCGCGATCGTCGTCGACGGGCGCCGCTTCGCGCTCGCCGGTGACGGGCTGACCGGCGCGCGCGCCGCTGCGGTCGTCGCGGCGATGGCCAACGGCCGCGCGATGCAGGTGCGCGGCGGCGGCGGGGCGGCGCTGGGCGACGTGTCGCTGGCGGGCGCGTCGGCGGCGCTGCGCTATATCGACGACCGCCAGGGGCGCGTCGGCACCGTCACCGCCGCAGTGGCCAGGGGTGCCGCGCCACCCGCGCGCGTCCCCGCCGCCCCCGCGCTGCCGGTGGTGGTCGCCGCCGCGCCGGGCGGGCGCGCCGCGACGATCACGCCTTCGCTGCTCGCCGCGATGCAGGCGACCGGCCGATGCGAGACGAAGCGCCCCGATGGCGAACCCTGGACCGCCGAGGCGCACGCGCTGGGCGGCGGCGCGACGCTGGTGCTGCTGCCCTGTTCGATGGGCGCCTATAACGAGGTGCAGGCATTGTTCGTCGTGCGCGACGGCAAGGCCGCGCCCGCGCGGGTCGATGCGCCCGCGGGCTTCGCCGCTACCGGCGCGGACCCGGAAACGCCGGTGCCCAGCCTCGTCAACGCGGCATTCGACGGCGGCGTCCTGAGCAGCTATGCGAAGGGCCGGGGACTGGGCGACTGCGGCCTGTCGCAGGCGTTCGTATGGGATGGGGCCATGCTACGACTGACCGACCAGAACGAGATGCGCGAATGTCGCGGCAATCCGGAATTCCTGTCGCTGTGGCGCGCGCGCGTGGTGCGGCGATGATCGCGCCGCTCGCGCTGCTGCTGTTCGCCCCCGCCGCCGCGCACGCGCCCGGCGACCTGCGCACCTTCACCGACTGGATCATGGGCTGCGACAACCAGCGCGCGTGCCAGGCGGTGGCGCTGGTGCCCGATGATGCGGACGGCGACGGCTATCTGATGCTGGTGCTGCGCCGCGATGGCGCGGCGTCGGCGCCCGCGCAGCTGCAGGTGCCGGTGCCCGATGCGGTCGCGGCGGGCGTACGCCTGTCGTTCGCGGTCGATGGCACGCCGGTGGCGCAGATCGTCGCCCCCGGCAAGGGCGCCGGGCTGGCGCTGCCGTTCGAGGGCGCGATCCGCGCCGCCTTGCTCGGCGGGCGGCAGGCGACGTTGAGCGACGCGCGCGGACGCACGCTGGCGCGCGCGTCGCTGGCGGGGCTGTCGGCCAGCCTGCTGGCGGTGGACGAGGCGCAGCAACGCGTCGGCACCCGCACCGCGCTGGTTCGCCCCGGCGCGCGTCCGGCCACCGCGGTGCCGCCGGTCCCGCCGTTGCCGGTGATCCGCCAGGCGCCCGCGCTGGTCGCGCCGCCGCGCACCATTTCGCCCAAAGAGGCCGCGCAACTGATCGGGCGCGATAATGCGTCGTGCCAATATGCGATCGGCCCGGTGAAGCCGAAGTCGTACCGGCTCGACGCCACCCACTCGCTGATCGCGATCGAGCATCCGTGCGGCAACGGCGCCTACAATATCTACACCAGCCTGTTCGTCGCCGGTGACAAGGGCAAGCCCGCGCCCGCCGTCCTCGACGCGCCCGCCACGTTCGGCGATTCGCCCGTCAATCAGGTCGTCAACGGCGACTGGGACGCGCGCACCCGCCGCCTCACCTCGTTCGTGCGCGGGCGCGGGCTGGGCGATTGCGGGTCGCGACAGGCGTTCGCCTGGGACGGCGCACGCTTCCGGCTGGTCGAACAGGCGCAGATGGGCGAATGCCGCGGCGCTTACGACTATATCACCACCTGGCGCGCACGCGTGGCCGTCAACTGAACGGCTGATCGCCGGTCAGGGTGCGGGCCGCTCCGCCTGCGCCTCCGCCAGGATTACCGCGAACCGCCCGTCGGGATCGGTCCATTCGCGCACCGGCGTCCATCCGCCCGCGCGCAGCAGGATGCGCGCGTCGCGGGGGCCGTATTTGTGGCTGTTCTCGGTGTGGATCGTCTCGCCCGCGGCGATGTCGAACGCGCGCCCCTCCACCTCGAACGCGGCATCCTCTGTCGCCTCCAGATGCATCTCGATCCGCGCGCGATCGTCGTTCCACACCGCCTTGTGGCGGAACGCCTCGACCGGGATCGTCCCGTCCAGTTCGCGGTTGATCCGCTCCAGCAGATTCAGGTTGAACGCCGCCGTCACCCCCGCCGCATCGTCATAGGCCGGGACCAGCACGTCCTCCCCCTTGATCCGGTCCATCCCGATCAGCAGCATCGCGCCTTCCTTCAGCGACGCGCGCATCGCCCGCAACAGGTCGATCGCCGCCAGCGGAATCAGGTTCCCGATCGTCGATCCTGGGAAGAACCCCAGCTTGGGCATGTCCTCGATCGTGCGCGGCAACGTCAGCGGGCGGGTGAAATCCGCCTCGAACGGCAGGATCAGCAGTTCCGGAAACCGCTGCGCCAGCGGGCGCACCGATTCGCGCAGGAAATCGCCCGAAATGTCGATCGGCACATAGGCGCCCGGTGCCAGGCATTCGAGTACGATCGGCGTCTTGGTCGACGATCCCGATCCGAATTCCACCACCGCGCGCCCGGTGCCCACCATCTCGCGCAGGTCGCCGCACATCGCGTGCAGCAGCGCGGTTTCGGTGCGCGTCGGATAATATTCGGGCAGCTCGGTGATGCGTTCGAACAATTGCGACCCGCGATGGTCGTAGAACCAGCGCGCCGGGATCGCGCGCGGGCGGCGCGCCAGCCCCGCCAGCACGTCGGCGCGGAATTGCGGGTCGGCCAGCCGGGTCTGGCCATCCTCGATCTCGGGCTTCAGCATCGCGTCACAGGTCCTTTGCCAGGCGCACGCCGGTGAACTGCCAGCGTTGATGGGGGTAGAAGAAATTGCGGTAGCTGGGCCGCGCATGGCCGCGCGGCGTCGCGCAGCTACCGCCGCGCAGCACGAACTGCCCGCTCATGAACTTGCCGTTATATTCGCCGACCGCGCCGTCGGCGGCACGAAAGCCGGGATAGGGGCGGTACGCCGATCCGGTCCATTCCCACACGTCGCCGAAGAACGCCGGCCCGCCGGTCGACGGACGCGGCTCGATCGCGCCGGCCATATCCAGCTGGTTGCCCCCCGCGGCGTCATGCGCGGCGGCGGCGGCTTCCCATTCGAACTCGGTCGGCAAGCGCGCGCCCGCCCAGCTGGCATAGGCGTCCGCCTCGAAGAAGCTGACATGCGTCACCGGCGCCGCCGGATCGACCACGCGCCGCCCGTCCAGCCCGAAGCGCGTCCACACGCCGTCGCGCCTTTCCCAGTACAGCGGCGCCTCGATGCCCTCGCGCTGCACCCATGCCCAGCCGTCCGACAGCCACCAGCGCGCATCGCGATAACCGCCATCGGCGATGAACGCGGCCCACTCGCCGTTGCTCACGGTGCGGTCGGCGATCGCATGCGCGGGCACCAGCGCGCGGTGGCGCGGCCCCTCGCAATCGAACGCGAAGCCGTCACCGGCATGGCCGATCTCCACCACGCCCTCGTCGCGTGCGATCCATCCGATCGGCCCCGGCATCGCCACCGGCACCTTGGGCGCGGCCGGCCAGACCGCCGGCTCCAGCGGGTTTTCGGAAAACAGGTGCAGCATGTCGGTGACCAGCAGTTCCTGGTGCTGCTCCTCGTGATGGCACCCCAGCGCCACCAGCGCGCGCGCCGCCGGCGGCAGCGTGTCGATTGCCGCGAGCACGCCCGCGTCCACCGCCGCGCGATAGGCCCGCACCTCGTCCAGCGTCGGGCGTGTCACCATCCCGCGCCGTCCGCGCGCGTGCCGGCGCCCCTCCGCCTCGTAATAGCTGTTGAACAGGAACGGGAAGCGTTCGTCGTGCAGCCGGTAATCCGGCACATGATCGCGCAGCACGAACGTCTCGAAGAACCAGGTCGTATGCGCCAGGTGCCATTTGGCGGGCGACGCATCGTCCATCGACTGTACCGTCGCATCGGCGTCGGACAGCGGCGCGGCCAGCGCCAGCATCAGCGCACGGACATCGCGATAGCGTGCGGAAAGGGCACGGGCATCCTGATCGGCGTACCCTGCCGTTGCGTGTCGCTGCGCTTCCATCGATCCGTCTCCCGCGCGCCGGCCATCCCGGCATGCAGAAGATCAGCCGCGCGTCAGCGGTTGGCCCCTGCTACCCACAAAACGTCGCCACCGGCATTTTTGTTCACGTGCCGGCATGCGACAAAAAGGTAGTCCGACAGGCGGTTGAGGTACGCCAGCGCCTGCGGATTGGCCGCATCGCCCATCGCCACGGCCGATCGTTCCGCGCGCCGCACCGTCGCGCGCGCGACATGCAGCGCCGCCGCCGCGCCGCCCGGCAGGATGAAGCTGGTCAGCGGCGGCAGTTCGGCATTGAGCGCGTCGATCGCCGCCTCCAGCCGCGCGACCTGTGCCGGCACGACGCGCAACACCATCTCGGACGGCGTGAAATCCTCGCCCGGCGTGGCCAGGTCGGCGCCCAGATCGAACAGGTCGTTCTGCACCCGCGACAGCTCGCGCGTCACCTCGCCCTCGGGCAGCGATGCGATCGCAACGCCGATGACGCTGTTCGCTTCATCGACGTCGCCGATCGCCTGCATCCGCGCGTCATGCTTGGCCACGCGGCTGCCGTCGACCAGCCCGGTCGTCCCGGCATCGCCGGTCCGGGTGTAGATACGGTTCAGCTTGACCATGCCCCGCGTCAGGTGCGCCCGGCCGCGAACAGGATGACCACCACGATCAACACCGCCAGCGCCTGGAAGAAGACGCGCATCTGCATCATGCGGTTTGATTTCAGCTGCGCCGCGGTCGGCCCGGCCCCGGTCCCGCGCGCCTCCGCCGACGCTTCCTGAAGGAACGAGACGATGCCGCGCACCAGCGCGACCACCGTGGCGATCATCGCCGCGATCAGCAGGATGACGAGGAACGTGTTCATGCGCCGAATGTAGGACGCGCGGGCCGGTGGGGCAATGCGCCGTATCGGCCACCCGTTACCTGCGTTCCGGCGAACGCCGCAACCCAGGGCCAAGCAGAACCATGCCCGCCGACCCGCTACCTCCCCCGCAACCGCGCCGCCACCGCGCGCCCGTCCTCGCCGGCCGCGCGCATCGCCGCCAGCGTCGGCGCGCCGTGGCGCTTGGCCAGCCGCTCCCCGTCCGCGCCGGTCAGCAGCGCGTGGTGGTGGTAACGCGGCACCGGCAGGTCCAGCAGCGCCTGCAGCAACCGGTGGATGTGCGTCGCCTCGAACAGGTCGCGCCCGCGCACCACGTCGGTCACCCCCTGCGCGGCGTCGTCCACCGTCACCGCCAGGTGATAGCTGGCCGGTGCATCCTTGCGTGCCAGCACCACGTCGCCCTGCGCCAGCGGATCGGCCGCGATCGTCCGCCCATGGTCGGTGAAGGCCAGCGCCCCCACGCGCGCCACCGCCGCGGCCATGTCGATCCGCCAGCAATGCGGCGCGTCGCGCTCATCCGCGCCGCGGCAGGTCCCCGGATAGACCGCCACCGGCCCGTGCGGCGCGCTCATCGCCCCGGCGATCTCCGCGCGGGTACAATAGCAGCGGTAGAGCAGCCCCATCCCGCGCAGCCGCTCCAGCACCGCGGCATACCGGTCCAGCCGCGCCGACTGGCGCACCACCGGCCCGTCCCATGCCAGCCCTAGCCACGTCAGGTCGTCCAGGATCGTCGCGACATGCTCGTCGCGGCTGCGCGTCCCGTCGATATCCTCGATCCTCAGCAGGAACCGCCCGCCGCCCTCGCGCGCCATATCGTGCGCCAGGATCGCGGACACGGCGTGGCCCATGTGCAGCCGCCCGGTGGGCGACGGGGCGAAACGGGTGACGATCATGACCGGCGATGTGCGCGGGCATGGACCCGCGATCAAGTCCGCGGCTATCACGCGGGGCATGACGCTTACCCCCCCGATCGCGCCGCAGCGCCCGCATTCCTTCACCGCCCACGGCATCACCATCGACGATCCCTGGGCGTGGCTGAAGGATCCGAACTATCCCGACGTCACCGACCCGGACGTGCTCGCCTATCTGGAGGCGGAGAACGACTATTTCGAGGCACAGATGGCGCCGCACCGCCCTTTGGTCGATCGCCTGTACGAAGAGATGAAGGCACGCATCAAGGAGGACGAATCCTCCGTGCCGCAAAAGGATGGCGACTATCTCTACTGGACCGCGTTCGAAACCGGCGGCCAGTATCGCCTGTGGTGGCGGCGCCCGGTCGCGGGCGGCGCCGACGAGTTGCTGCTCGACGAACCGGCGCTGGCGGCGGGGAAGGAATATTTCCGCCTCGGCGCGTTCGCGGTGTCGAACGACGCGACGAAGCTCGCCTATGCGATCGACGACAACGGCTCGGAACGCTTCACCATCCATGTGAAGGATCTGACCACCGGCGCGCTGCTGTCCGACGTCATTCCGGGGATGCTGTCCGACATCGTCTGGGCGGCGGACGACAGCGGCTTCCTCTATGGCCTCGCCAACAAGGAATGGCGCACCGACAATGCGCGCTTCCACCGGCTGGGCACCGATCCGGCGCAGGACGTCGAACTCTATCACGAGGCGGACGAGGGCTATCGCGTCGCGGTGGGGGAAACCAGCGACCGGCGCTGGATCGTCATCGGCACCGGCGATCACGTCACCAGCGAGGTGCGGCTGCTGCCCGCCGCCGATCCCTTCGCCGAACCGATCCTGGTCGCGCCGCGGCTGGCGGGGCGCGAATATGACGTCGATACCCACGACGACACGCTGTTCATCCACACCAACGATACCGATCCGATGTGGCGGCTGGTCACCGCGCCGATCGCGTCGCCCGGCGAATGGACCGAGCGGATCGCGCCCAGCCAGCGTTTCTACATGACCGGGGTGGAATGTTTCCGCGACTTCTTCGTGGTGGAGGGGCGCGAGGACGGGCTGGACCAGATCGAGCTGCATTCCTACGACCCCGCCGTCCCCGCGCGCCGCATTCCCTTCCCGGAGGCGAGCTACACCGCCGGCACCGGCGACAATCCCGAATATGACCAGAGTGTGATCCGCCTCGGTTATGAATCGATGGTCACCCCCGGCACCGTCTACGATTACGACACCGCCACCGGCGCGCTGACGGTGCTGAAGGTGCAGGAGATTCCGTGCGGCTATGACGCCGCGCGCTACGCCACCGAACGGCTGACGATCCCCGCGCGTGATGGCACCGCGATCCCGGTGTCGATCGTCTATCCCGCCGGCTTTCCGCGCGACGGGTCGCGCCCGCTGTTCCTCTATGCCTATGGCGCCTACGGCCATGCGATCCCGCCGGGCTTCTCGACCGGGCGGCTCAGCCTGCTCGACCGCGGCTTCGCCTATGCCATCGCGCATATCCGCGGCGGCGACGATCTGGGCCAGCAATGGTATCACGACGGCAAGCTGGAAAAGCGCACCAACACCTTCACCGATTTTGTCGATGTGGCGCGCGGGTTGGTCGCGGACGGCTGGACCAGCGCGGGGCGAATCGCGATCGCGGGGCGCTCGGCCGGGGGCGAGTTGATGGGCGCGGTGGTCAATTCCGATCCCGACCTGTGGGGCGCGGTGATCGCCGACGTGCCGTTCGTCGACGTCCTCAACACGATGCTCGACGAAACCCTGCCGCTGACCCCGGGCGAATGGCCCGAATGGGGCAATCCGATCGAGGACCGGGAAGCGTTCGAGCTGATCCGCAGCTATTCGCCCTACGACAACGTGACGGCGCAGGATTATCCCCCGCTGTTCATCTCCGGCGGCCTCAACGACCCGCGCGTCACCTATTGGGAACCGGCCAAATGGGCTGCGAAGCTGCGCGCGACCAAGACCGACGACAACGTCCTGCTGCTCAAGACCAACATGGGCGCCGGCCACGGCGGCAAGTCCGGCCGCTTCGAGAGCCTGCGCGAGGCGGCGGAGGAACACGCCTTCGTGCTGTGGCAGCTGGGTATCGAGGGGTGATCCACGCCCCCCGCCGTCCTGCCGAGGTGCGGCGCGCCGCACCGTCGCCGGGCGTGCGATACCGGCGACTTCGGAACCGGTGCGGACCGCGGCGATACCCGCCTCCGTCATGCCGGACGTGTTCCGGCATCCACCGCGCCGCAGACGCGCACGCCGTCGGTGGCGCGGAACCGTGGACCCCGGAACCGGTCCGGGGTGACGGGTGTGTTGCGCGTTTCGCACCGGTTGCGACCCCGTCCGCACCGGCGCCGCGCGCATGACGATCGAGGCGATCGTCGCGAAATACGGCCTCGCCGCGCTGTTCGCGGGTGCCGCGCTGGAGGGGGAGGCCGCGGTCGTCGCCGGCGGCGTGCTGGCGCACCAGCAATATTTCCCACTGTGGGCCGCGATGATCGCCGCGGCCACCGGGTCGTTCTGCGCGGATCAGGCGTGGTTCTTCGCCGGGCGACGGATGCGCGACCATCGCTGGGTCGCCGCTGCGCGTGCCAGGCCGGCGTTCGCGCGCGCGCTGGCGATGCTGGAGCGACACCCGGTCGGCTTCATCTTCGCCTTCCGCTTCCTCTACGGCTTCCGCACGATCAGCCCGATCGCGATCGGCACCACCGCCGTGGCGCCGCGACTGTTCGCGGCGGTCAATGCGGTGTCCGCGATCAGCTGGGGCATCATCTTCTGTTCGATCGGCTATTGGTTCGGCCATGCGTTCGAGGCGCTGGTCGGCCGGTTGACGCAAGGGCCGCGGCTGTGGTGGCTGGTCGGCGGCATCGTCGCCGCCGGGCTGGCCGCGGCGCTGATCTACCGGCAAAGGAGCCGTGCGCGATGACCTTCCAGCAACGCTTCACCGCCGCCGCGGGCGACATCGACGAACTGGGGCACGTCAACAATGCCGTCTGGGTGCGCTGGATCCAGGAACTGGCGGTTGCCCACTGGGATGCGGTCGCCCCGCCCGAACATCGCGCGGCGCTGGTGTGGGTCGTGACCCGCCACGAAATCGACTATCGCGGCAACGTGGCGGAGGGGGAGACGGTGACCGGCGAAACCTGGGTTCCGGCGCCGCCGCGCGGCGCCCGCTTCGACCGCCACGTCCGCTTCACCGGCTCCGACGGTCGCATCCGGGTGGAGGCGATCACCACCTGGGCACTCCTCGACCGCGCCACCGGCCGCCTGCTCCGCGTCCGCCCGGACATCGCCGCGCCGTTCATGGCGGGGTGAGCGGGGGGTTACCGGCCCAGCCTGCGCACCAGCCGGATGCCCAGCGTGTCGATACCGGGGTTGGTGTCCGAAAAGATCCGGCGGTGGCTGAAATGCTCCCACGCCAGTTCGGCGGCCCAGCGCCGGTTCAGCCGCACGCCGATCGCGGCATTGGGATTGAACAGCACGCGCGATCCCCACGACGTGCGCCTGCGATAGATGTCGTAGCGTCGCCGCGCCTCGGCGTCGGAAATGCCCGGCGCGAACGGATCCGGGGTGAAGCGATAGCCGTCATGCACGGTCACGCCGATGCCGATCTGACCATAGATCCGGTCGCCAAGCGCATGCTGGCGCCATTCCGCGCCCAGGCTCGCAAAATGGGTGCGTCCGGCGGTGTTGATCTGCACCTTGGCGGTGACGCGCGGCTTCAGAACGAAGCGTATGGGGGCGGAGCGATACGAAAGCTGGATGTCGGCGGTGCCATATTCCTCCTCGCCTTCATACAGCACGCCCGCCGGCGTCGCGGGCGCAAACAGCTTGTCGCCCAGCGGGTGGAAATTGGAACCATGGTCGAAAGCGCCGACCGCGATTTCCGGCCGCGCCGAAAGCGCCGGATCGTCCATCGGGCCGGCGCGCTCCTTCGCCACCGCTGTCGTCGAGACGAACGCCATCGCCGCGCCAAGCGCGCGTTTCCATGCACCGATCATGTAACTGCCCCTTCAAACAGGCGTCGCCCGCCCGCCGGAAATGGCGTAAGATAGCAACGAATTTCTGTCAAACAGAAAGATATTGATGACAGACGGCTATTTTCTACCTGCGGGAAAGGCACGCCTGTGCCGCTGGGCGGGTATGATGTTCCTGTTGGCGGCGGCGGTGATGCCGATCGTGATCGCGTTCGCCGGACTGACGCCGGGCGCGACACCGATCTGCGGTGGCGGCTATGGCTGTGTCTGGAAAGCAAGCGCGACGGCGCTGCTGCCGGAAGAAACCCGGGCCGGCATCGAGGAATCGCCCCGCGCCCGTGCCCGATTGGAAACCTACGCCGCGCGGGCCGATGTGCGCGCCGGGCTGGCGGCGATCAGGGCGATCGACCTGCTGCCATTCATGGTGCTGCTTGGCAGCATCGGCGTGGCATTGCGGCGGCTGGGTGGCACCGGCGTCGACACGCTGGAACGGGCATTGCCATGGCTACGCTACGCATCGCTGGCAGCGATCGTCTGGGCGCTCGCCGGCCCCGTCTACGAAAGTGCGCTGGAAACATGGCTGTCGCCGGGCACGCCATCCGGCTTTCAGGTCGTGACGACGGTCACGCTCGCGCCGATCGCCGGCGGGCTGCTGCTCGCCCTTGCCGCTTACGCCGCGATCTGGGCGGTGGAAGCGGCGCTGGAAGCGCGACGCGATCTGGATCGCTTCGTCTGATGCCGATGATCGTCAACCTCGACGTCATGCTGGCGAAGCGAAAGGTTCGTTCGAAGGAACTCGCCGAGGCGATCGGTATCACCGAATCCAACCTGTCGCTGTTCAAGTCGGGCAAGGTGAAGGGCGTACGCTTCTCCACTTTGGCGGCGATCTGCCGCTACTTGGAGTGCCAGCCGGGAGAGATTCTTGCTTACGAGCTTTCCGACGACGATCTGCGGTCGGAAAGCGGGGAGTGACGGCATTCACGCCAAACCCGCCGCCTTCTACGCCGTCGCGTGAAGCAATGACCTTCGCATCTTCGCGCGGCTCATCCACAGTATCCGCACCACCGGCGGCGGTCGGGAACCACCGCCCGCGGGCACACGATCACGCCGGCTGCTTTTCTCCGATCACCTTCAGCAGGTCGTCGAACGACTTGGCGAAGCTCGCCACGCCTTCCTCCACCAGCGTCTCGGTGACGCCGTCCAGGTCCAGCCCCAGCCGCTCGGCATCGGCCAGCACCTGCCTCGCGCCCGCGACGTCGTCGGTCAGCGTCTGCGCGATGGTGCCATGGTCGCGGAACGCGTCCATCGTCTTGGGGGGCATCGTATTGACCGTCTCCGGCCCGATCAGCGCGTCAACGTACAAAGTGTCGGGGTAATCGGGGTTCTTGGTGCCGGTCGATGCCCATAGCAGCCGCTGCGGCTGCGCACCCTTGGCGGCCAGCTTCTGCCAGCGGTCCGACGCGATGAATTCCTGATACCAGGCATAGGCCAGCTTGGCGTTGGCGATCGCCACCTTGCCCTTCAGCGCCTTGGCCTCGTCCCCGCCGACGCCGGCATCGATCTTGTCGTCGATCTTGCTGTCGATGCGGCTGACGAAGAAGCTCGCCACGCTGGCGATGCGGTCGATCGGCAGCCCCTTTTCGGCGCGCTCCTCCAGCCCCTCGACATAGGCGTTCGCGACCTTCTGATACGCCGCGATCGAGAACAGCAGCGTGACGTTGACGTTGATCCCCTTGGCGATCGTGTCGCGGATCGCGCGCACGCCGTCGTCGGTGCCGGGGATCTTGATCATCAGATTGGGGCGGTCCACCGCCTTCCACAGCCGCTCGGCCTCCTCGGCGGTTTCCGGCCCCTTCATCGCCAGATAGGGGGATACCTCCAGGCTGACATAGCCGTCCTTGGCGTCCAGCCGGTCATAAACGGGGCGCAGCGTGTCGCACGCCGCCTGGATGTCCTTCACCGCCTGCGCCTCATACCGCGCCATCGCGGTCGCGCCGGGGTTGACCTTGTCGAACGCGGCGAAGCCCTCGTCATAGGCCTCGCCCGAACCCATCGCTTTTTCGAAGATCGTCGGGTTGGAGGTGACGCCGCTCAGCCCATCCTCGTCGACCAGCTTCTGCAGCCCGCCGGCGTTCAGGAACTTGCGATCCACGAAGTCCAGCCACACCGCGGTGCCGGCGTTGCTCAGATCCTGCAGCTTGCTCATCCCGATCTCCTGTTACCCTCGGCCCCGCGCGGGGGGCGGGGCCGATGTTCGTCATCTCAACCGATATAGTGTCGCCCGCCCGCTTTCGCAGCGGCGGCGGGTCAGTTCGCGCCCATCGCTTCCTTCGCCACCTTCACGACATTCGCCACCGTGAAGCCGAACTTGTCCTGCAGCTTGGCGATCGGGGCCGACGCGCCGAAGGTCGACATGGTGATCTGCCGCCCTTCGTAGCCGACATAGCGGTCCCAGCCGAGCGAACCGGCCATCTCGATCGCGACGCGCGCCTTCACCGCCTTGGGCAGCACGCTTTCCTTATAGGCGGCGTCCTGCACTTCGTAGCGGTGCCAGCTGGGCATCGACACGACACGCGCCTTCACGCCCTCGCCGGTCAGCTGCTCATAGGCCTTCACCGCCAGCGCGACTTCGGATCCGGTCGCGATCAGGATCACGTCCGGCGTACCATCACTGTCGGCCAGCACATAGGCGCCCTTCTCCAGCCCCTCGGCACCGGCATATTTGCTGCGGTCCAGCGTCGGCAGCGCCTGGCGCGACAGCACCAGCGCGGTGGGCGTGCCCGCGTCCTTCATCACCGCGCGCCATGCCGCGGCGACTTCGTTGGCGTCGCACGGGCGGATCGTGTCGAGCCCGGGGATCGCGCGCATCGTCGCCAGATGCTCGATCGGCTGATGGGTCGGCCCGTCCTCGCCCACGCCGATCGAATCGTGCGTGAACACGAACACCGAGCCCAGCTCCATCAACGCCGCCAGCCGCACCGGCGCGCGCATGTAATCAAGGAAGACGAGGAAGGTGGAGCCATAGCCGCGCAGGTGCGACAGCGACATGCCGTTCACCACCGCGCCCATCGCATGTTCGCGCACGCCGAAGTGGAAATTGCTGCCGGCGTAGTTATCCGCCTCGAACGATGCCGCGCCCTTGATGTCGGTCTTGGTCGAAGGCGCCAGATCGGCCGATCCGCCCAGCAGCCACGGCACCTTCTTCGCGATCGCGTTCAGCACCTTGCCGCCCGCGTCGCGGCTGGCGACACCCTTGTCGTCGGCCTCGAACACCGGGATCTCGCTGTCCCAGCCCTCGGGCAGCTCGTCCTTCCACATCGCGTCCAGCTCGGCCGCCTTGTCGGGATGCGCGGCGCGATAGCGGTCGAACAGCGCGACCCAGGCGTCGCGCGCCGCGCCGCCGCGGTCCTTCACCGCCGCGCCGAACGCTTCCTTGACGCCGTCGGGGACGTAGAAGTCCTTGTCGGTCGGCCAGCCGTACGCTTCCTTGGTCTTGACGATATTCTCCGCGCCTAGCGGCTCGCCATGCGCCTTTTCCGTGCCGGCGCGCGGGGAACCCCAGCCGATCACCGAATGGACGACGATCATCGTCGGGCGGTCCTGCTCATCGCGGAACGCCTGGATCGCGGCGGTCAGCGCGCTGACGTCATTGGCGTCGTCGACATGGATGACGTTCCAGCCATAGGCCTCGAAGCGCTTGCCGACATCCTCGTCGAACGCCAGGTCGGTGCCGCCCTCGATCGAGATGTGGTTGCTGTCATAGATCCAGCACAGGTTCGACAGCTTCAGGTGCCCGGCCAGCGACGCGGCCTCGGCGCTGACGCCCTCCATCATGTCGCCGTCGCCGCACAGCGTGTAGACGTCATGGTCGAACAGCGCGAAGTCCGGCGTGTTGTAGCGCGCCGCCAGCCAGCGCTCCGCGATCGCCATCCCCACCGAATTGCCGCAGCCCGCGCCCAGCGGCCCGGTGGTCGTCTCCACCCCCGTCGTGTGGCGATATTCGGGGTGGCCCGGCGTCTTGGAGCCGAGCTGGCGGAACTGCTTGATATCGTCCAGGCTCACCGCCGGCTGGCCGCTCTTGTTACCCTCCGCGTCGATCTCCTCAACGCCGGCCAGGTACAGCAGCGAATAGAGCAGCATTGACGCATGGCCGACCGACAGGACGAAGCGGTCCCGGTTCGGCCAGTCGGCATGCGCGGGGTCATAGCGCAGGAACTGCGTCCAGATCGTCCAGCCGACCGGCGCCAGCGCCATCGGCGTGCCGGGGTGGCCCGAATTGGCCGCCTGCACCGCGTCCATCGACAGCGTGCGGATGGTATCGATCTGCAGCCGCTCGGGGCTGCCGTCTTCATGAACGCCCGCAGGCAGGGTGGCGGTATCGGTCATGGAAACCTCTTATCCGGAATGGTCATGCCAACGCACCGGCGGGGCGCCGGTTGCCGAGTCCCGGCCCCCTTAACGGCTCGCGTCGCCGCGTTCCAGCCGCGTAACGACACCCGCGTCGGCGACATAGGCGGCGTCGACCTCGGACAGGAACAGGCCGTGCCCCAGCGCACCGGGAACGGCGTCGATCGCGCGCGCCAGCCCCGCCGGATCGGCGATCGCGCCGAAACGCGCGTCCAGCACGATATTGCCGTTGTCGGTGACGCCGTCGCGCACCGTCACCGCCGCGCCCAGCGCCGCCAGCCGCTCGGCGACGAAGGCGCGCGCGAACGGCAGCACCTCGACCGGCAGCTTCGCCGCGCCGATCGCAGCGACCCGTTTCGATCCGTCGGCGATCACCACCATCCGCGCGGACGCCGCCGCGACGATCTTCTCGCGCAGCATCGCACCGCCCGCGCCCTTGATCGCCAGCAGCCGCGTATCGACCTCGTCCGCGCCGTCGATGGTCAGGTCGACGCGCGCCACATCGGCGAAATCGCGCACCACCAGCCCGCCGGCACGCGCCTTCGCCGCGCTGTCGATGCTGGTCGCCACCGTCTCGATCCGCGCGCCGCGCGCGATCAGCGCCGCGATCGCGAACGCCACGGTCGATCCGGTGCCCAGCCCGACGAGCATCCCGTCACGCACCTCCGCCACCGCCGCCTCGGCTGCCAGCCGCTTGTCGTCATCGCGCACACCACACCTCCGCCC
>NZ_LSJO01000718.1:0-4392 GCF_001556735.1 Sphingomonas sp. CCH9-F2
CTGGTGGCGGGGTTCGGCGCGGGCGTGGCGCATGCCGACGACAAGGCCGATTTCGAGCGTTGCGACGGGCGGCAGCATCCCGGCAAGCAACCCGACGGGCTGCGCGGGCAGGTCGGCTCCACGCCGTTCCAGCTGCTGGGCGGGAGCCGCGATGCGCAGACGATCGCCGCCTGCACTGTCGCGCTGGGCAGCCCGCGGCTGTTGCCGACGCAGACGCTGCGGCGCGCGCATCTGTTGCGTGCGCGGGCGGCCGCGCGGCTCCATTCCGACGATCTGGCCGGGGCGGTGGCGGATCTGGACCTGGCCGAGGCGGCGGCCGGGCCGCTGGCGCAGGACCGGTTTTACCAGCGCAGCATGGGTGTGTCGTTGACGCTGCTGCGCGCGCTGGCGGCCGCGCGCAAGGGCGACGTGGCCGCGGCAGCGCCGCTGGCGCGGCAGGCGATCGCGGCGCGCCCCTATGCGCTGGAGGTGCAGCAGGTCGCGTCGACGATCCTGCAGTTCGAGCCGGGCGGGACGCCGGGCGACCTGCTGCGGCTGGACCCCGATGCCGCGACCGGAATGCTGATCCGTGAAGCGGATGCGGGCAATTTCGCGTGGGTCGTCGCGCTGGCGCCGTCCGTCGCCGTATCGTGGCCGACCGAGCCGCTGCCGCCGCTGGCGCTGGCGCTGCGTTCCCCCGACTCGGACCGGCTGCTGGCGGCGATGATGGTGAGCTATCACATCGCCTATGCGCGCGCCGTGACCGGCGACGTCGCCGGCGCGAAGGCGATGCTGGCGGAGGTACGCCAGCGGATGGCCGCCGCGCTGCCGGCCGCCGCGGCGACGCCGGTGCCGGCCGCGACGGGCAAGGATGCGGAGAAGGCGTCAGCCGCGCTGCCCGCGCTGGCGACGGCGATCCGCGAGCGGCTGGGCGAGTTTTCCGAACGCTATGCCAAGCGGATCGAGGCGCGGATCGCGGTGGCCGAGAAGCGCCCCGACGATGCGCTCGCGATCATGAAGGCGACGCCGATGCCGCCCAACGCCGCGACCGCCGAACTGATGAGCGCGGTGAAGGCGGCGCTGCCCGCGGACAAGGCGGCGGCGGTGGGATCGTTCGAACCGGCCGACGCCGATGCCGCCAAGGCGCGTCGCGACGGGCTGGTCGCCGTGATCCCGCTCGCGATGATCGCGCCCGAAACGCCGCGATCGGTGGTCGATTACGACCGTGCACGCCCGAACATCCTCGGCGCGTTGATCGGCGGCGCGCTGAGCATGGGGACCAGCCTGCTCGGGGGGATCAGCCGCACCGACGGCTTCCGCTCCACCCCCAACGCCGACGGGACGGTGATGGTGGAGTTCATCGGCAACACCCCGTCGCAGACGCTGGTGCAGGAAATGACGCTGCTGCGCGCGGCGGAAGTCGCGAAGGCAGCGGGGAAGCCCGCGTTCGTGATCGTCAAGCGCAACGATTACATGCGCCGGCTGGTGCAGACCCAATATGGCCGCGAGATCAGCAGCACGCCGACCGGGTACAAGACCGAACTGACGATCCGCGCGGTCGACAAGGGCGTCGATCCGGCACGCGCGCTGGACGCGACCGGAGTGATCGATGCGCTGGGGCCCTTGTATTACGAGGAGAAGAAGCCGGCGTGAGGGTGGGGGGCTCGCGCCGGGTGGCGCCGCCCGGGTGCGGTCTGGAGCCTTTCGCTGGGATGACGTTTGGCGGGAGGGGCCGGTCTTGGTTCGTGGTCAGTCTACCGACAGCGCGGCGAAGGCGGGGGCGTGGCGGGCCTCGCCGCGGGTGCCGCAGGGCATCAGTCCGCCCTGCAGCGGCAGCGCCATCAGATAGTCGCCGGCATAGGGGGAGGCGAAGTTGCGCGCGTAATCGGCGTGGAAGCCGAAGCGTTCGTAGAAGGACGGCTCGCCCAGCACGAAGCACAGGACGATGCCGGCGCGCTCCAACTGTTCGATGCCTGCCCGGATCAGCGCCTCCGCCACGCCCTGCCGGCGCCACGCCGGGGCGACCGCGACCGGCGCGAGCGCGACGGCGGGGATCGCCTTGCCGCCGGCATCGACCCGCATCCGGCTGAACGCGACCGCGCCGGCGAGCGCCCCGTCATCCTCGTCCACCGCGACCAGCATCAGCACCATGTCGCCGTCGACGCACAGCCGGCGGACCAGATCGGCCTCGTCCGCGCGCGGGAAGCCGGCGCGGAGGAGCGCGTCGATCGCGGCGACATGCGCGGCGCCGGCGGGGTGGATCGCGATGGTCATGCGCGCGTCAGGCGAGCGCGATGTCGGGCGCGTCCTCCGCCTTCATCCCGATGACGTTGTAGCCGGCGTCGACATGATGGATTTCGCCGGTGACGCCGCTGGCGAGATCGGACAGCATGTACAGGCCCGCGCCGCCGACATCCTCGATCGTGACGGTGCGGCGCAGCGGGGCGTTCAGCTCGTTCCATTTCAGGATGTAGTTGAAGTCGCCGATGCCGCGCGCCGCCAGGGTCTGGATCGGGCCGGCGGAGATGGCGTTGACGCGGATGTT
Source organism: Sphingomonas sp. CCH9-F2 (assembly GCF_001556735.1). Classification (NCBI taxonomy): domain Bacteria; kingdom Pseudomonadati; phylum Pseudomonadota; class Alphaproteobacteria; order Sphingomonadales; family Sphingomonadaceae; genus Sphingomonas; species Sphingomonas sp. CCH9-F2. Next base: position 2,525 of record NZ_LSJO01000718.1, read on the forward strand.
GCGCGGCCCCAGATCGACCGCGAGATATTTCACGCAGGTTTCCAGCGCGGCCTTGGCCACGCCCATGACGTTGTAATGCGGGATGACCTTTTCCGCGCCATAATAGGTCAGCGTCAGGATCGCGCCGCCTTCCGGCATCATCGCCTGCGCGCGCTGCGCCACCGCGACCAGCGAATAGGCCGAGATGTTCATCGTCATCAGGAAATTGTCGAGCGTGGTGTCGTAGAACTTGCCGCGCAGCTGCGACTTGTCGGAAAAGCCGATCGCATGGACGACGAAATCGATCGTCGGCCATTCCTTCGCCAGTTCGGCAAAGGTCGCGTCGAGCGCGTCCATGTCCGACACGTCGCAGTCGAACAGCCGCGCGACGCCCAGCTGCTCGGCCAGCGGGCGGACGCGCTTTTCCATCGCCGCACCCTGATAGGAAAAGGCGAGCTCCGCGCCCGCCTCGCTCAACTGCTTGGCGATCCCCCAGGCCAGCGACTTGTCGTTGGCCAGGCCCATGATCAGCCCGCGCTTGCCCGCCATCAATCCGTTCACGCCGTCACGCCCTTCATTCGATTTCGCTAAGTCGTTGCGCTCCCCTCTACTACCGGTTCGGGCGGCTCCGCCAGTGCCGCGTTGAGATGGGCGCCGAACACGAGGCCTAGACCGATGAGGTAGAAAAACAGCAGCATCACCACGACCCCCGCCAGACTGCCATAGGTCAGGTCGTAGCCGCCCAGCTGCGACAGGACGAACGGCAGGCCCGCGGTCATGCTGACCCACCACAAGGTCGTGAACAGCGCGCCGGGCCATTTGCGACTTTCGGACTTGCGGTATTTCCCCGGCGTGACCGAGTAGAACAGCATGTAGAGCGCGCCGAACATGATCGCCGCGGGCACCAGCCGGGCAAGGCCGAGCCAGCTGGCGACATCCTGCGCCACCGGCAGCAGGCGGTAGATGAACTGTTCGGCGGCGGTCAGTACGCCCTGTACCAGGAACGAGATCAGCGCGATCACCACCGAGGCGATGATCGCGAGGCTGAGGCCGAGGCGGGCGCGCCACAGCGACTGGCTGCTGCGCGTGCCGTAGGCGCGGCGGAAGATGTCGCGGATCGTCTCCGCGAAGCTGCCGACCGTCCACAGCCCGATCAGCGCGCCCAGCCACAGCAGCGAGCCGGTGCGCGCCGCCAGCACGTCGGCGATCGGCTTGCGCAGGATGTCGGCGACATTGGGGGGCAGCACCGACAGGAAGCTGCGCACCGCATGCTGCACGTCGTCGCTCTGCCCCACGACCGAGGCGATCGCGGCCGCGACGATGAAGAATGGAAACACCGTCATCAGCGCGAGATAGGCCAGGTTTCCCGCGTGCATGAACCCGTCATTATAGACGCCGATCAGCGCGCGCTTGAGCACTTCCCACGCATAGGCGCCCGGCCGCACCCGTGCCAGCCGCCGGTCGAGCCGGCGGCGCGCCGCAGCGTGATCGCGGCCGCGATCCTCGGGGGTGAGTGCCGTCTGGCCGTCTGTCACGGGGGATCAGACGCCCATCGCGGCGCGCGGGTTCCCTCCTCCGGTCCAGCCGGCAACGAACGCCTTGAGCGCGGCATCCTCCGCGGGGACGTCGACCACCAGCGTGACCAGCTGGTCGCCGCGCTCGCCGCCCTTGCGATGGAAGCCCTTGCCCTTCAGGCGCAGCGTCTTGCCCGAGGTGCTGCCGGCCGGCACGGTAATCATCACGGGATTTTCGACCGTGGGGCATTTCACCTTGCCGCCCTCTACGGCTTCCTTGAGCGTGATCGGCAGGTCGAGGCGCACGTCGTCGCCGTCGCGGGTGAAATAGCGGTGCGGCTGCACCTCGATCGTGACGATCGCGTCGCCGGCGCC
>NZ_LSJO01000719.1:0-221 GCF_001556735.1 Sphingomonas sp. CCH9-F2
AAGCCCTTCGCGACCGCGGCGGCGCTGGATTCGAGCACGCTGCGCTGTGGCGGCGGGGCGAGCGGTATCCTGGTATCCTCCACCGCGCGCGATGCCGGGGTGGCGGGGCTGGAATTCCTGCGCTCGATCCCCGGCACGGTCGGCGGGTTCGTGCGGATGAACGGCGGCGCCTATGGCCGCGAGACCGCCGACGTGCTGGTCGAGGCCGAGGTGGTGATGCG
>NZ_LSJO01000072.1:0-235 GCF_001556735.1 Sphingomonas sp. CCH9-F2
CGCATAGGGCGCGGCCCAGAAACCGGCGGCATAGCTCATGAAGGCGTTGAGGCCGTAGCCGACGACGGTGCACAGGAACGCGGGTGTGCCGACGATCAGCGCGAAGGTCGGCGGATCGCGGTGGCGCAGCGCGCTGGCCCAGGAAAAGACCGCATAGACGCCGATGCCGACCGCCAGCCATTGCGGCAGCGGCTCGCCCGCCGCGACCAGCCCCGCGACCGCGGCGGCGACCAGC
>NZ_LSJO01000073.1:0-5002 GCF_001556735.1 Sphingomonas sp. CCH9-F2
GGGCTGGGGTGACGGTTGGAGTGGGCTGACAGGTCGGGCTGGGGGATGTTCGCCGCGCCGGGATCACCCCACCGATTTCAGCCGCGTCTCCTCGACGTCGAATTCCACCTTCGTCACCCCGGGCAGCTGCTCGATCCGCTCGGCTAGTTCGGCGTCGAGCGCGAAGTCGCGGCCCAGGATCACCACCGCGGCGGCATCGCCGTCCAGCGGCACCTTCAGCGTCACCTTTCCGCGCGCGCTGCCGCGCAGCGGGCCGATCAGCGCGGCGAGGCCAGCCACGGCAGCAGGGCTGTCGGCGGTCACCGCCAGCGCAAAACGGGTGACGTTGGCCAGCCCGTCGAACGGCTTGATCCCCTTGATCGAGACGCGCGGGGTTTCCTCGCCGGGGCGGCGGTCCAGCTCGACGGTCAGGAGGCCGCATTCGCCGGTCTTGGCGGCTTCCTCCAGCGCGGCCGAGGCGCCGTCCTCGAAACAGGTCGCGATGAACTGCCCGGTGGCGTCCGACAGCGTCGCCATCAGATAGCGCCGCCCGCGCGCCGAGGTGCGCCAGCGCGCATCCTCGACCAGCACCGCCATCGTCGCCATCACCCGCGCTCCGTCGGGGATCGGCAGGTCGTTCAGCGCCGTATAGCTGCGCGCGCCGTGCATCTTCGCCAGATGGCGGAAACGGTCGACGGGATGCGCGGAGAAATAGAAGCCGAACGCCTCCTTCTCCTGCTCCATCCGTTCGGCGAGCGTCCAGCGGACGTCGGCGGGCGGCTTGATCGTGTCGCCGGTCCCGGCATCGTCGCCGAACAGCCCGCCCTGCCCGCTGGTGCGGCCGTGATGCGTGCTGGCCGCGATCGCCAGTACCGTTTCGGCGACCGCGTGGACGCCGGCGCGGTTGGCGTCGAGCACGTCGAACGCGCCGCCCGCCGCCAGCGTCTCCAGCTGGCGCTTGTTGATGAGCCGCGGGTCGACGCGGTTGGCCAGATCGTCGAGGCTGCGGAACGCGCCGCCGTTCGTGCGCTCCTCGACCAGCCGCTCCATCGCGCCTTCCCCCACCGACTTGAGCGCGGCGAGCGCGTAGCGGACCGCGGGCGCGCCCTCGCCATCCACCTCCACGTCGAACTCGGCCTGGCTGGCGTTGATGCACGGCGGCAGCAGCGCGATGCCCAGCCGGCGCATGTCGTCGACGAACACCGCCAGCTTGTCGGTCAGATGGATGTCGTAACACATCGACGCGGCGAAGAATTCCGCCGGGTGATGCGCCTTCAGCCACGCGGTCTGGTACGCCAGCAGCGCATAGGCGGCGGCGTGGCTCTTGTTGAAGCCATAGCCCGCGAACTTGTCGATCAAGTCGAACAGTTGGTTGGCGTAATCCGCCTTGATCCCGTTATGCTCGGCACAGCCGGCGACAAAGGTGGCGCGCTGCGCGTCCATCTCCGCCTTGATCTTCTTGCCCATCGCGCGGCGCAGCAGGTCGGCGCCGCCGAGCGAATAGCCCGCCAGCACCTGTGCGGCCTGCATCACCTGTTCCTGATAGACGAAGATGCCATAGGTTTCGGACAGGATCGGTTCGAGCAGCGGGTGCGGGTAAGTGATCTCCTCCGTCCCCTGCTTGCGCCGGCCGAACGACGGGATGTTATCCATCGGGCCGGGGCGGTAGAGCGAGACGAGCGCGACGATATCGCCGAAATTGGTCGGGCGCACCGCCGACAGCGTGCGGCGCATCCCCTCCGATTCCAGCTGGAACACGCCGACCGTGTCGCCGCGCTGGAGAAGTTTGTAGACGCCCTCATCGTCCCAAGACAGCGCATCGAGGTCAATCGAAATCCCACGCTTTTCAAGCAGCTGCACCGCCTTCTTGAGGACTGACAACGTTTTCAGGCCCAGGAAGTCGAACTTCACCAGCCCCGCCCCCTCGACATATTTCATGTCGAACTGCGTCACCGGCATGTCGGAACGCGGATCGCGGTAGAGCGGCACCAATTGCGCCAGCGGCCGGTCGCCGATCACCACGCCCGCGGCATGGGTGGAGGAGTGGCGCGGCAACCCTTCGAGCTTGGTCGCCAGATCCCATAAGTGGCGGACCTGGTTGTCGTTAGAATATTCCTTCGCCAGCTCCGGCACGCCGTTCAGCGCGCGCTTCAGGTCCCACGGGTCGGTGGGGTGGTTGGGCACCAGCTTGGCCAGCCGGTCGACCTGCCCGTAGCTCATCTGGAGCACGCGGCCGGTATCCTTCAGCACCGCGCGCGCCTTCAGCTTACCGAAGGTGATGATCTGCGCCACCTGGTCGCGGCCGTATTTCTCCTGCACGTAGCGGATCACCTCGCCGCGCCGGGTTTCGCAGAAGTCGATGTCGAAGTCGGGCATCGACACGCGCTCCGGGTTCAGGAAGCGTTCGAACAGCAGCCCCAGTTGCAGCGGATCGAGATCGGTGATCGTCAGCGCCCAGGCGACCGCCGAGCCGGCGCCCGATCCGCGGCCCGGCCCGACCGGAATGTCGTGCGACTTGGCCCATTGTATGAAATCCGCAACGATCAGGAAATAGCCGGGGAATCCCATCTGGATGATGACGTCCAGCTCGAATTCCAGCCGCGCGCGATAGGCGTCCTGCCACCCCTCGCCCCCGGCCTGCCCAAGCTCCTCGATCCGCCGGAGCCGTGCGGCCAGACCCTCGCGCGCGCGGTCGCGCAGCATCGCGGCCTCGCCCTCGCGGTCGCCGGCGAGGCTGGGGAGGATCGGCTTGCGCTTCGGCGCCGCCACCGCGCACCGCTGCGCCACGACCAGCGTATTGGCGATCGCCTCCGGCAGATCGGCGAACAGCGCCTTCATTTCCTCGGCCGGCTTCATCCACGCATCGGGCGACGAACGCGGGCGATCCTCGCTTTCCACATAGGTGGAATGCGCGATGCACAGCATCGCGTCATGCGCGTCGCCGAACGCCGCTTCCTCGAAACAGCTGGGGTTGGTGGCGACGATCGGCCAGTTGCGATCGTAGGCGAGGTCGAGCAGCGGCTCCTCCGCCTTTTCCTCGGTCGCGTCGCCGCGTCGGCACAGCTCGATATAGAGGCGATCGGGGAAGATCGCCGCCAGCCGGTCGGCATAGGCTGCGGCGCGCGCGGGCTGATCCTCCGCGAACAGCCGCGCGACCCCGCCCTCCCCGCCGGCGGTCAGCGCGATCAGCCCCGCGCAATGACGTTCCAGCAGGTCGAAGCCGACGTGCGGCGCGAGTTCCAGCGGCCGGTCGAGATGCGCGTGGCTAACCAGCGCGCACAGATTGTCGTAGCCGGCGCTATCCTGCGCATAGAGCGCGATCCAGTCGATCACCGGCGGCGCACCGTCGGGCATGTCGGGCCGCGCGAGGCCCAGCATCGTACCGATCACCGGCTGCACCCCCGCGCCCACCGCCGCGTCGGAAAAGGCCATCGCGGCATAAAGGCCGTTGCGATCGGTCAGCGCGGCGGCGGGAAAGCCCAGCTTTGCGGCGCGCTTGGCCATCGCCTTCGGCTCGATCGCGCCGTCGAGCATCGTGTAGGACGAGAAGATGCGGAGCGGTACGAACCCGGAATGCGGCATCGGCCTTACCTAATGTGAACCGCCTGATTCGACCAGTGCGGAACCGCCACCGCGCGCACCCGTTCGCCACCGACGCCACCAGGAGTTAGTGCGATGACCGACCTGCGCGATCCGATCCTGCCACCCGATACGCCCCCGAGCTCCGGCCCGACCTCCGGCCCGACCTCCGGCCCGCCCACCAGCCCGGCGACCGGCGCCGGGTGGGGCTGGATCATGGCCTATGGCGTGGTGTCGGTGGTGCTGGGGATCGCGGCTTTCGCCTTTCCCTATGCCGCCACCTTCGCCGCGACGGTGACGATCGGGGTGCTGTTCTTCGTATCGGGTGTGTTCGCGATCGCGGCGGGGTTGTTCGCCCAAGGCGCGGAGAGCCGTGGCTATTCGGTGCTGTTCGGCATCCTCTCCGTCGTGGTCGGCGGGTTGATGGTGATGGAGCCGGTGACGGGCGCGATCTCGCTGACGCTGACCGTCGCGGTGTGGCTGGGCGCGCGTGGCGCGCTGGAGCTGTGGTGGGGGCTGAAGATGCGGCGGCGGCGCGCGATGGTGATGGCGCTGGGCGCGGTGAACCTGCTGCTGGCGGTGTTCATCGCGATGACGGTGCCGTGGTCGGCGCTGACGCTGCCGGGCTATGTGCTGGCGATCAGCTTCCTGTTCGGCGGCGTCGCCGCGCTTGCCGCCGCGGGGGACCACCGCAAGGGAGCGAGCGCGTTCGCCGTGCCGGAGTAAGGCCACCGTCGGGCGCCTTGAGCGCCCTGTCCCGGGGGTCCACCGTGCCGCAAGAGCAACGCCTTATGGGCGCGCGGCACGTAGGGTCCGGCATGACGGAGGGGAAGCGGGGCGATCAGCCCAGCAGCGCCTCGATATCCTTTTCGATATCCGCCGGCTTGGTGGTGGGCGCGTAGCGGTTCACCGTCCGCCCCTCCCGGTCGACCAGGAACTTGGTGAAGTTCCACTTGATCGCCTTCGACCCCAGCACGCCGGGCGCGTCGGCCTTCAGCCGTTCGAATAGCGGATCGGCGCCCGCACCGTTGACGTCGATCTTGGCGAACACCGGGAAGGTGACGTCATAGGTCAGCGAGCAGAAACTGGCGATCTCCGCCGCGTCGCCAGGTTCCTGCGCACCGAACTGATTGCACGGGAAGCCCAGCACCTCGAAACCGCGGTCGGCATAGCGGCGGTGCAGCGCCTCTAGCCCCTCGTACTGCGGGGTGAAGCCGCATTTCGAGGCGGTATTGACGATCAGCAGCACCTTGCCCCGATACGCGTCGAGCGCGACAGGCGATCCGTCGGCGGCGGTGACGGTGAAATCGGTGATCGCGGTCATCGCGGTTTCTCCAGCAGGAAATTCAGGTTCATGCGCACGCCCGGCCATTCCGACGCGACGATCGAATAGACCACCAGGTCGCGGACGCGGCCGTTGAACAATTGGTGCGCGCGCAGCACC
>NZ_LSJO01000074.1:0-240 GCF_001556735.1 Sphingomonas sp. CCH9-F2
GAATTCGAAGACCGCCTTGATATCCTCGGCATCGACGCTGGCCGGGATCGCCACTTCCCAGGCGAGATAGGAGGAGTCGGGGTCCATCGCGGTCAGCGACGGCAGCGTCCCGGTGTCGCAGGCGATTACGCGGCCGCCCATGCGCACCAGTTCGCGCACCAGGAGCAGCGGCTCGGCGCCATTGTCGAACGCGTTGGGATTGGGCCGGAAATGGACGCGCCACTCCGCAGCGGCGGGCGC
>NZ_LSJO01000075.1:0-4660 GCF_001556735.1 Sphingomonas sp. CCH9-F2
GTCGGAGGCGAACGGCTTCACCATCTCGCGGATTGCCGAGGATGAGGTGCGGATGCCGATGTTCATCGGCCGCGACCGCCCGATCCACACCGCGCAGCGCCGCACCGTCGCCCCCGCCTTCACCCCCAGCGAGATGGTGCGGCTGACGCAGAACATCCGCGACCGCAGCGCCGAGGTGCTCGATACCCTGCCCTGGAACACCGCGTTCGACTGGGTCGAGCGCGTGTCGATCGAACTGACGACGCAGATGCTGGCGATTCTGTTCGATTTCCCGTGGGAGGACCGCGCGAAGCTGACCATGTGGTCCGACTGGATGGGTGACATCGAACTGGCCAAGAGCGAGGAACTGCGCCAGCAGCGGCTCGAGAAGATCTACGAATGCGGCGCCTACTTCCAGAAATTGTGGGCGGCCAAGGCGGGCGCGGCGCCGACCCCGGACCTCATCTCGATGATGATCCATTCGGACGCGATGAGCCACATGGACGCCAACGAATTCATGGGCAACCTCATCCTCCTGATCGTCGGCGGCAACGATACGACGCGCAACACCATGTCCGGCCTCGTCTACGCGCTCGACCAGTTCCCCGCGGAGCGCGCCAAGCTGGAGGCGGACAGCACGCTGATCCCCAATGCGGTGAGCGAGATCATCCGCTGGCAGACCCCGCTCGCGCACATGGCGCGCACTGCCCAGCAGGATACCGAACTGATGGGGCAGCGGATCGCGGCGGGCGACAAGGTGGTGATGTGGTACATCTCCGCCAATCGCGACGAAAGCGTGTTCGGTCCCAATGCCGACGATTACCAGGTCGATCGCCCCAATGCCCGCCGCCACCTGGCGTTCGGGCACGGCATTCACCGCTGTGTCGGGGCGCGGCTGGCGGAACTGCAGGTCGCGATCCTGCTGGAGGAGATGGCGAAGCGCCGGATGCGCGTGAACGTCACCGGTGCGCCCGATCGCGTAGCCGCCTGCTTCGTCCACGGCTATCGCCACCTTCCGGTGGAAATCTCCCGTTATTGAGGTGGTTGGCCGACCAATAGGTCGGCCGCCCTGTCTCTTTTTTGCAACGCCGCCGCGGCGTGTTGCAGCGCCGAACGATAAGACTCGCGACTGTCACGGGAACGACATATTCGCGGCGCAGTGGCGCGCCCAACGGCAATAGCCTGCGCGCCGCGGGCCAGGGGCCAAAAGGGGACAGAATCGATGCGAAACAACCTTTTCGTGGGTGTGGCCGCGGTCGCGCTTATCGCGCCGGCAGCCGCCATGGCGCAAGAAACCACCTCCACCATCCGCGGCAGCGTGACGTCGAACGGCGCCCCCGTGGCGGGCGCGACCGTCGAGGTCGTCAACGTGCCGTCGGGGACGCGCCAGAACACGTCGACCGACTCCAACGGCAGCTTCACTGCTACCGGTCTGCGGCCGGGTGGCCCCTACTCGGTGACGGTGCGGGCGCCGGGCTACACCGACACCACGATCACCGACGTCAACACGATCGTCGCCCAGACGTTCGACCTGCCGATCGAACTGGCCGCCGAAGGCGCCAGCAGCGACATCGTCGTGACGGCGTCGTCGATCTCGAGCGCGCGTACCGTCAGCCAGGGTCCGGCAACGGTGCTCAGCGCGACGAAGATCGGCACGATCGCCTCGGTCAACCGCGACATCCGCGACCTGATGCGTCGCGACCCGCTCGCCCGTCTCGACGACACGCCCAGCGGCGGCCGCGCCGTCAGCTTCGCCGGCCAGAACGCGCGTTTCAACCGCTTCACCGTCGATGGCGTCCCGATCACCGACAACTTCGGCCTTAACCCGGACGGCTTGCCGAGCCGCCGCTCGCCGATCCCGCTCGACGCTATCGGCCAGTTCCAGACCAAGGTTGCGCCGTATGACGTGCGCGAGGGCAATTTCCAGGGCGGCGTCGTCAACGTCATCCTGAAGTCGGGCACCAACGAATTCCACGGCACCGGCTTCTATTCCTATTCGTCGGACGAACTGGCCGGCACGAAGACGAAGGCCGGCCCCGGCGTCCCGACCGGGGTCGTCACGCTGCCTAACTACAAGTACGAGAACTACGGCGCCGAGCTGGCTGGCCCGCTGATCAAGGACAAGCTGTTCTTCATGGTCGCCGGTGAGCGCCTGCGCGCGCCGCGACCGATCGCCGAAGGGCCGACCGACAACAACGCCGGCAACGCCGTCCCGGGGCTGACCCAGGCGACCGTGAATCGCATCTCGGACATCGCGCGCACCCGCTACGGCTATGAGACCGGCGGTGTCGTCAACAGCAACCAGGACAAGGACGACCGCCTCGTCGCCCGCATCGACGCGAACCTGTCGGACACGCAGCGGCTCGCAGCGACCTACAGCTACGCCGAAGATTCGATCGTCATCACCAACAACACCAGCGTCAACCCGTCGGCGCCGCAGCTGGGCTTGGCGTCGAACGCCTATATTTCGGGCAACAAACTGCACACCGGCGTTCTGCAGCTGAACTCGCAATGGTCGGACGACTTCTCGACCGAAGTGCGCGGCTATTACAAGAAGTACGTTCGTCTGCAGGATCCGCTGCTGGGTCGCGGGTTCGCGGAGTTCCGCGTCTGCGCCGCCGAAAATTCCGACCGCGGCAACCCGGGTTCTGCCGGCGCCTCCGCTTCGGTCACCTGCGCGCCGAACACGCCGCAGGTCGCATTCGGGCCGGACGTGTCGCGTCAGACCAACGCACTGAACACCGAAACCTGGGGCGGCACCGTGCAGGCGCGCCTGACCCGTGAAGGGCACGACCTGCGCATCTTCGGCGACATCGCGCATGTCGACGTGTTCAATGCCTTCCTCAGCAACTCGAACCCGCGCGGCGGCACTGCCGGCACCTATTACTTCGACTCGATCGCCGACTTCGCAGCGGGCAATGCCCAGCGTTTCGGCTATACCAATGCCGTCCCGACGCCGAACCCGGATCTCGCTTCGGCGGTGTTCAATTACTGGCAGTACGCCTTCGGCGTGCAGGACAACTGGGCGATCACGCCGACGCTGAACGTCAGCTACGGCATGCGCTATGACCTGTATGGCAGCCATAGCCGCCCCTCGCTGAACCCGACGTTCACCAGCCGCTACGGCTTCACCAATGCGTCTTTCCTGTCGGGTCGTGGACTGTTCCAGCCGCGCGTAGGCTTCGACTGGAAGCCTGACCGGCAGCTCAGCGTCCGCGGTGGCATCGGCATCTTCGGTGGCGGCGCACCCGACGTTTATACGTCGAACAGCTTCTCGAACACCGGCATCCTGTCGAACACCATCGACATCCGTCAGCTGAACGACGGCAGCTACGCCGGCAACGCGACCTTCCCGGCCGGGTTCAATCCGCAGGCGATCATGACGAACGTCAACGGTTCGGCGGTGCCGGCGGCAGCGAACACCTATCTTGTCGGCGGCGTCTCCGCGGCGGCGACGAACGCGGTCGATCCCAACTTCAAGCTGCCCTCGCAGTGGCGCGGGACGTTGTCGGTCGACTACACGCCCGAATTCCTGGGCGGCGGCTGGAACTTCGGCGGCGACTTCTTCTGGTCGAAGGTTCGCGACCAGGTGTTCTGGACCGACATCCGCTCGGTCCCGACCGCGTCGCGCACCCCGGATGGCCGCGTGCGCTACACGTCGCTGACCACCTTCTCCGACACGCTGAATGACATCCTGCTGACCAACACCTCGCGCGGTCGCAGCTATGTTGCGGTGGCGCGCGTCAACAAGCAGTTCGACTTCGGGCTGTATGCGGGCATCAGCTACACCTACCAGAACATCAAGGATCAGACCCCGGCGACCTCGTCGACAGCTGGTTCCAACTACGCCAACGGCGCGTTCCTTGACGGCAACAACGCCGCATACGGCGTGTCGAACGACGAGGTGCGCCACAACATCAAGTATGACGTGACCTTCGATCACGCCTTCTTCGGCGATTACAAGACGACGTTCGCGTTGTTCGGCGAAACCCGCATCGGCCGTCCGTACAGCTACACGATGCAGGACACGTCCAGCGGGCGCAGCACAATCTTCGGCACCACCGGTTCCGGCACGCGCTACCTGATCTACGTGCCGACCGGCATCGACGATCCGCGCGTCTCCTATGACAGCACCACCACCCGCGACACCCTGGACGCCTTCTTCCAGTCGTCGGGCCTGGCGAAGTATCGTGGGTCGATCGCGCCGCGGAATGCGTTCAATTCGAAGTGGTTCACGCGCTTCGACCTGCACGTCGCTCAGGAAATCCCGACGTTCGTCGGCAATTCGCGGATCCAGCTGTTCGCGGATATCGAGAACTTCACGAACTTCCTGAACAAGAACTGGGGTCAGATCCGCGAGTACGGTTTCCCGTACAATGCGGTGGCCGCCCGCGTGACCTGCCTGGTCGCTGCGACGCCGACCGGCACCACCGGTACCGCGCCGACCAGCACCGCGCAGCCTTGCGCCCAGTATCGCTACAGCCTGCCGAATGCGACGCCGACCGATACGATCTACGCGCCGCAGTCGCTCTACACGATCCGCATCGGCGCGCGCTTCAGCTTCTGAGCTGCGGCGCCCACCGGGCACCACCCAACGCAAAGGCCGTCGCCCCAACCCGGGGCGGCGGCCTTCGTCGTTTTGCACCGGGCGGCGCGGCGTTGTAGAGAGGCGGACGATGGC
>NZ_LSJO01000076.1:0-4079 GCF_001556735.1 Sphingomonas sp. CCH9-F2
GCGCGTCGCATCGCAAGACTATGAAATTTCATCGGATAATTATGAATCAGGCTCTAAGTGGGGCCGCCCTGTCGAGATTCTCGGCTGGTGCGCCGGGCCATGACTGTCGGCACCCGATGACCCGGACCGTCGGTCGTCCGGGCCGGCGCGTCGTCACGGGAAGCAGTCATGGCGTTTCTTGGAATTCTCAACGCTCACGTCAGGATGCTTGTTGCCGGACCCGCCACCCGCAAGGCTGCGGATGGACGTCATTCACAACGGATGCCTGCGGGGAGCCTTGTCGTCAAAGGGTGCGTCGTTACCTCCCACGCACGCACCGTGTCTTACTGATCGGGCAGCATCGAACCCGTTTCGATGAAACGCTGGTGCCAGGATAGCGCCTCACCGGGAAGCGAGGGCGATTGCTGGCCGTAGGCACCTTCGCGCGCGCGGCGGTAATAGTCCTCGAGCGCAGGCCGGTAATCGGGATGCGCGCACTTCTCGATGATGACCGCGGCGCGCTGTTTCGGGCTGAGGCCGCGCAGGTCGGCCAGCCCCTGTTCGGTGACCAGCACCTGCACGTCTTGGCTGATGTGGTCGACATGGCTCACCTGCGGCACGATCGCGGAAATCTTTCCGCCCTTTGCCGTGGATGGCGTCACGAAGATCGAGACATAGGCATTGCGCGCGAAATCGCCCGATCCGCCGATGCCGTTCTGGATACGCGATCCCATGACATGGGTCGAGTTGACGTTGCCGTAGATGTCCGCCTCGATCAGCCCGTTCATGGCCAGGCAGCCCAGGCGACGGATCAGTTCGGGATGATTGCTGATTTCCTGCGGCCGCAGGATCATCTTGTCGCGATAGCGGCCCATGTCGGCGTTCAGCCGCGTCGCCGCCTCCGGACTCAGTGAAAAGGCGGTGGCCGAAGCGATGCGCAGCTTACCCGAATCCAGCAGGTCGAGCATCCCGTCCTGGATGACCTCGGTATAGGAGGTCATGTTCTCGAACGGCCCGGTGACCAGTCCGGAAAGCACGGCGTTGGCGATATTGCCCACGCCCGATTGCAGCGGCAACAGCGACGCGGGCAGTCGGCCCTTGCTGACCTCATGCCGGAAGAACTCGATCAGGTGGTCGGCGATGGCGTTGGCCGCCGCATCGGGCGCCGCGAATGGCAGGTTGCGGTCGGGTGCGTCCGTTTCGACGATCGCGATGATCTTGTCCGGGTCGCAGCGAAAATGGGTATCGCCGATGCGGTCGTCGGGGCGCACGAGCGGGATCGGAATGCGGTGCGGCGGTAGCGCGGTGCCATAATAGATGTCATGCATCCCCTCCAGCGCCAGGTTCTGCCAGCGATTGACTTCCAGGATCACGCCCTGCGCGCGGTCGAGCCAGGTCTTGTTGTTGCCGACCGAGGAGGAAGGGATCAGCGATCCGTCGGCGCGGATGCCGGCCACTTCGACCACCGCCACGTCGAGCGGGCCAAGAAAGCCCTGCCACGCCATCGGCGCGACCTGGCTCAGATGCATGTCGAAATATTCCATCTCGCCACGATTGATCCTCTCTCGCGCGATCGGATCGGAATTATAGGGCAGGCGAAATTCGATGCCGTCCGCTTTTGCCAGCGCACCGTCCAGTTCGGGGCCGGTGGATGCGCCGGTCCAGACACGGCAGCGAAACCGCTCCCCGACCGCATGCGCCGCTTCGATCCGCTTCGCCAGCGCCACCGGCACCGCCTTGGGATAGCCCGAACCGGTGAAGCCGCTCATGCCGATCGTCATGCCGTTGGTGATCAGGCTTGCGGCTGCGTCCGCATCCATGATCCTGTTTGCAAGACCGGTGTTGGCGATGCGATTTCCCTGCACTTCATTCTCCCATTGTTTGGGAGCGCCTTTGAACCCGGCGTCCCCTTGATTTTTGGATAGGATGGAATCACCCCGGAGGGCAGCTTATCAAGGGCGCGCCAGCGCCTCCCGGAAATCCGGGTGCGCGATGCCGATAAGCGCGCGCGCCCGTTCGCTGACGCTCTTGCCCTTGAGATCGACCCAGCCATATTCGGTGACGACGATCTGGGTTTCGTTGCGCGGCGTCGTCACCGGCCCCGTCAATGCCGGAACGATGCGGGACACCGTGCCCCTGGCGGCGGTGGAATGGCAGGCGATGATGGACCGGCCGCCCCTGGACGCATAGGCGCCGCGGACGAAATCCAGTTGTCCCCCGGCGGCGCTGAACTGGCGCCCGTTCATGAACTCGGAATTGCACGCTCCGTCCAGATCGACCTGCAACGTGGCGTTGACCGACACCATTCGATCGTTGCGGGCGATCACCGCCGGGTCGTTCACATAATCGACCGGGTGCGCTTCCAGCAGGGGGTTGCCGTCGATGAAATCATAGCATCCATACCCCCAGCCGCGGCCGCGAGCTGGAAGAGGTTGAGCCGGGCGCGATCGTCGTCTGGTCCGGCCGTCGCTATGCCAGTGGCTGCGCGGCATCGTCGCTCTGCACCTTGCAGGCCTTCTTCTGCGATGACGATCATCTGGCGGCCTGGTGCGCGAGCGGTCCGGTCGGAGCCGATGACGGCATTCGTCTGTGCCTGGCCGAAGCGCTCGAGGTTGGGCGCGCGATTTTTGCGCCGATGCGGATGGAGATGCGACCATGGCTTCCTACGACCTGATCGTCATCGGCAGTGGCACGGCAGCGCAGGTCGCGGTCGGCCGGGTCCGTGCCGCTGGATGGTCCGTCGCCGTCATCGATCACCGTCCGTTCGGCGGCACCTGTGCGCTGCGTGGCTGCGATCCCAAGAGGATGCTGGTCAGCGGCGAGGAAGCGATCGACGCGGCAAGGCGCATGGCCAGACATGGCGTCGACGGCACGCTGGCGATCGACTGGCCCGACCTGATGGCGTTCAAGCGGACCTTCACCGATCCGATCCCCGCCAAGCAGGCGCACCGCTACGCCGAGCTCGGTGTCGACGCATTACACGGTGTTGCTCGCTTTGCCGGCCCAGACACGATCGTGGTGGAAGGCCGGACATTGCGGGCCCGCCATATCCTGATCGCCAGCGGCGCGCGTCCAGTCCCGCTCGGCATTCCGGGCGAAGATCTGGTGAGCACAAGCGATGCGTTCCTGGAGCTTCAGGCCCTGCCGCGCCGGATCGTGCTGATCGGCGGCGGCTATGTCGCTGCGGAGTTCTCGCATCTGGCGGCCCGAGCGGGCGCAGAGGTCACCATCCTACAGCGGGCCGAGCGGCTCCTGCCGCACTTCGATCCCGACCTGGTGGGCTGGCTGACGCCCCGGTTCGAGGTGCTCGGCATCCGCGTCGAGACCGGTGCCACCGTTACCCGGGTCGAGCGCAGCGGGAGCGGTCTGCTGGTCCACGCCGAGCGCCAGGGCGAGCCTGATCTCAGCGTCGCCGCCGATC
This sequence comes from Sphingomonas sp. CCH9-F2, assembly GCF_001556735.1. Taxonomy (NCBI): domain Bacteria; kingdom Pseudomonadati; phylum Pseudomonadota; class Alphaproteobacteria; order Sphingomonadales; family Sphingomonadaceae; genus Sphingomonas; species Sphingomonas sp. CCH9-F2. The sequence goes on from NZ_LSJO01000076.1 coordinate 3,401, forward strand.
TCGTCGTTCATGCCGCCGGGCGCGGTCCTGACCTCAAGGCGCTCGACCTGTCCGCCGGCGAGGTGGCGGTGCAGGACGGGCGCCTGCAGCTCGACGCGCATCTGCGGAGCATTTCCAACCCGCGGGTCTATGCCGCCGGCGACGCTGCCGGAGTCGGGCCGCGGCTGACGCCGGTGTCCAGCCACGATGCCAAGGTAGTTGCCGCCAACCTCCTGGATGGCCCGACGCACCAGCCGGACTATCGCGGCGTGCCGAGCGTGGCCTTCACTCTGCCGCCGATCGCCGCCGTCGGACTGTCAGAGGAGGCGGCGCGCCGCGGCGGCGTCGCGCTCCGGGTCAACGCAGCCTCGACGCCAGACTGGTTCACCGCCCGCCGCCTCGCCGAGCCGGTCTACGGCCATAAGCTGCTGATCGACGAGGACACGGACCTCATCCTCGGCGCGCATCTCGTGGGGCCGAACGCCGACGAGGTAATCAACGTTTTCGGTCTGGCAATCCGCCACGGCCTCACCGCGGCCGATCTTCGCTCCACCATGTTCGCCTATCCGACCGGCGCCTCCGACGTCGGCTACATGCTGACTTAACGCACGAGCGCCACTGCCATGGCGGCCGATCCCTCGCGCGATCGGCCGCTTCGCGATGCATGTCGATGCGGGCTGTCGCCCGCCATTAAGCGGAC
>NZ_LSJO01000077.1:0-3153 GCF_001556735.1 Sphingomonas sp. CCH9-F2
GCGTCGCGGCTCGCCGACGATCAGCCCCGCCAGCATCGCCGGCAGTGCCAGCGCCGCGCACGCCAGATAGCCGGCCGCCCAGCCGTGCCGTGCCGCCACCACCAGCGCCAGCGCGCCCGCGCCCGCCGATCCGATCCGCCAGCCGTACTGGCTCATTCCCGATCCGACGCCCAACTGGCGCGGCTCCAGTATCTCGATGCGATAGGCGTCGATGACGATGTCGAACGTCGCCCCCGCCGCACCGACCAGGATCGCCGCGGTCGCCGCGGCGGCGATGTCCGCCTTCGGATCGACCAGCGCCAGATTGGTCACCGCCGCGATCACCAGCACGCCGGTCAGCAGCAGCCACGACACCCGTTGTCCCAGCCCGCCGATCACCGGAAGGCGGACGCCATCGATCATCCACGCCCACAGGAATTTCAGGTTGTAGACCAGGAACGCCAGACTGAACGCGGTGACCGTCTTCTTGTCGATCCCGTCCTGTGCCAGCCGCGTCGTCAGCGTCGCGGCGATCATCGAGTAAGGGAAGCCCGAGGACACGCCCAGCGCGAACGCCGCCAGCGGCCCGCGTTCGACATAGGGGCGCACGCCATCCACCCACGTCCGCCCGTCCGTCCTGCCCGCCATCAAACGCTTGCTCCGAAGAATGAAGGGCGCGACACTATCGACAAAATACGGAGAGGTAAGCCCATGAACGCACCTGTCGGCGCGCTGGCGCCCACGCCTGGCCAATTGGCGCTCGCCCGGCTGCTCGCCGATGGCGGGCGACGGCGGGACATCGGCATCACGCATGTCGATGCCGCGGCCTATACCGATCCGGCACGCCACGCCGCCGAACAGGCGCGCATCTTCACGAAGGTGCCGCTGGTCGCCGCGCCCTCGGCGCTGCTGCCGCAAGCCAATATGGCGGTTCCGCACGACGGCTTCGGCAAGCCGCTGCTGATCGCGCGCGACCGCGACGGGCAGGCGCACGTCTTCCTCAACGTGTGCAAGCATCGCGGCACGCGGCTGGTGGAGGGCGAGGAAGCGGTGTGCGCGCCGCGGCTGGTCTGCCCCTATCATGCGTGGAGCTACGCGCTCGACGGCCGACTGGCGGGGCTGCCGCGCGGCGATGCCTTTCCGGGCCTCGACAAGGAAGCGTTCGGGCTGACCCGCCTTCCCACGCGCGAGGCGGGCGGGCTGATCTGGTTCAGCTTCGCCGAGGATGCCGATTTCGCGGAGGCGGACGCGCTGGGGCTGGACTTCGACGCATTCGGCCTGGCGCAGATGCACCTGTTCCGCCGCCGCACGCATCGCGTCGACGCCAACTGGAAGCTCATCATGGATGCCTTCCTGGAAAGCTATCACGTGCTGCGCCTCCACGCCGACACGATCGGCCCGTTCTTCAAGGACGGCGTCGCCTCCGCCGACACGATCGGCTCGCACCAGCGATCGGCGGTGGGGCGCGACGTCGACGCGGCGGCGGTGCGCGCTGCCGACTGGCCGACGCTGCGCGGCGCGATCACCTATACCTATCAGATGTTTCCGGGCGCGGTGCTGATCGTCAGCCCCGATTACGTCAACCTGATGGTGCTGATGCCGCAGGCGCATGACCGCGTCTGGGTGGAGGATTTCATGCTGATCCCGGAGCCGCCGGCGACCGAAAAGGCGCTGCGCCATTGGGAAAAGAGCTGGAACCTCCTCGACGGCGGAGTCTTCGCCGCGGAGGATTTCCGCGCCGCCGCGCTCGGGCAGCAGGGGCTGTCATCCGGCGCGATCGACCGCATAACACTGGGCACGCTGGAGGCGGGCATCCGCCTGTTCCACGATCAGGTGGAGGCGCGGCTCTAGCCCGCGAACAGCCGCAGGCCGGACGGCAGCGACCGCGGTCGCTTGCCCTGACGCGATCGATCGATCGCATCGACCGCGCCCAGCAGGTCGCGCTGCGCATAGGGCTTGGCCAGGCACCCGACCGCCAGCGCGGCCGCATCCGCGGGACACAGGCTCGACACGAACAGCACCGCGATGCCGCGCGCCTGCGCATGGCGCGCCACGTCGATGCCGTTGCCGTCCGCCAGATTGATGTCGGCCAGGATCAGGTCGATCGCGGCGTCGCGCTCGATCGCCGCGACCGCATCCGCGACGCGATCGACCGTCGCGACGACCTCATAGCCTTCCTCGGTCAGCAGGTGTTCGGTATCGAACGCGACCAGCGGTTCGTCCTCCACCACCAGCAGGCGGGTGATCACGCGTCGTTTGCGTCCGAATATCATGGGGCTGGCCGTTTTCCCGTCGTTGCGCAAGCATAACGCAGCCAAGCGTACATCGCCGCAAATATTTCCGCACGGTGACGTCGCGATCCGCTAATGAGCCGCCATGGCCGATGATCGCCCCCAACACCGTATCGCCAAGCTGCTCGCGCGTGCGGGCGTCGCTTCCCGCCGCGAAGTGGAGCGGACGATCGAGGAAGGGCGCGTCGCGCTCGACGGCGTGGCGCTGACCACCCCCGCGACCGTGCTGCGCTCGCTCCATGGCGTCACCGTCGACGGCCAGCCGGTCGCCGCACCCGAACCCGCGCGACTGTTCCTGTTCCACAAGCCGACCGGCGTGCTGACCACCGAGCGCGACCCGGCGGGCCGCCCGACGATCTACGACCGGCTGCCCAAGGATCTGCCGCGGCTGGTGCCGGTCGGCCGGCTGGATCTCAATACCGAGGGGCTGTTGCTGCTGACCACTGACGGCGGGCTGAAGCGCCAGCTGGAGCTCCCCTCGACAGGGGTGGAGCGCACCTATCGCGCGCGCGCCTATGGCCAGGTCAGCCAGCAGCAGCTGGAGGATCTGATCGACGGTATCGAGATCGAGGGCGTGCGCTACGGCTCGATCGACGCCAATCTGGAGCGCCGCACCGGCGCCAACGTTTGGGTCGAGATGACGCTGCGCGAGGGCAAGAACCGCGAGGTGCGGCGCGTGCTGGAACATCTCGGCCTGCGCGTCAGCCGGCTGATCCGCGTGCGCTACGGCCCGTTCGTACTCGGCGACCTGCCGGTGGGGGGCGTGGGCGAGGTGCGCGTCGCCGATCTGGTCGCATTCCGGCAAGCGCTGAAGACCGCCGCGCCAAACCGTCCGGCGACGCCCGACGTATCGGTCGCCGGACGGTTTGGCGCGGCGGTCTTC
>NZ_LSJO01000078.1:0-552 GCF_001556735.1 Sphingomonas sp. CCH9-F2
GCCCCAGGCCGGGGGCGTCGGGGTGGCGGTAGCGGGCTGGTTCGCGGCGACCGCGGGTTCGCCGCCGGTCAGGATCGAATCGACGTCGAGGCGGAAGGCGGCGGCGCGTTCGGCCGCGCTGCTCGCCCGGTCGGGTGCGGCGGAGGGGATCAGGATACGCTGTCCCGCGCGCAGGATGAAGGGTTCGACCAGGTCGTTGGCGGCGACCATCTGCGACCACGGGACGCCATAGGCGCGCGCGATCGCGATGCCCGTCTCCCCCGGATGGACGCGGTGATAGCGCCCGCCGGGGATCGACAGCGTCTGCCCGGCGACGACGAGATAGGGCTGTGCCAGTGCGTTGGCGCGCGCGATCGCCGCGGCCGACGCGCCGGTGCGATCGGCGATCGCCGCCAGCGTATCGCCGCTGCGCACGGTATAGGTCTGTGCCGCGACGATCGTCGCGTCCGGGGTCACAGGGCGGGCTTCCCACGCCGGGCGCGGCGCGGGCAGCTGCGCCACGGGGGCAGCCGCCGCCGGGGATGCAGCGCGCGGGGGCGCGGGCACCGGAGA
>NZ_LSJO01000079.1:0-315 GCF_001556735.1 Sphingomonas sp. CCH9-F2
CGGGCAAGGGCTTCGCGGTCGTCGCATCGGAAGTGCGCGCGCTGGCGCAGCGCTCGGCGGATGCGGCCAAGGACGTCAAGTCGCGCATCACCGCCAGTTCCGAACAGGTCGAGGAAGGCGTGCGCCTGGTCACCCGCACCGGCGAGGCGCTGGGCCAGATCGTCTCGCGGATCAGCGAGGTCAGCGCGCTGGTGTCCGGTATCGCCACCTCCGCCGATCAGCAGGCGACCAGCCTGCGGCAGGTGAACACCGCGGTCGCCGAGATGGACGGCGTGACGCAGCAGAACGCCGCGATGGTCGAGGAAGCAACCGCCG
>NZ_LSJO01000008.1:0-6071 GCF_001556735.1 Sphingomonas sp. CCH9-F2
ACCGCCGCGACCCGATGGTGACCGCGATCGCATCCAGCGTCGAGGTGATCGGCTCCAGCCCGCCGACCGCGCGGCTGAACAGCGCGACGAACACGATCGCCTCCACCGTCCACGACGCCCAGCGCGGGATGCCGACGCCGCGCATCAGCTGGTGCGTGGTCAGCGCAGCGGCGCTGCCCAGCGCCAGCCCGATCGGCGCGCCAGCCCACGGCGACCAGCGGTGCGCGACCAGCACCACCGCCAGCAGCAGCGCGGCCGTGCCGTGGCGGACGATCAGCCCGAGCCTCGGGCGCAGCCCCTCACCGGTGTGGCCGGCGACATGGTCCTTCCACCAATCCGCCAGCTTCGGGCCGAGCGCGCGCCCCGCCGCCACGCCGATGGCAAGCGCCAGCACTACCAGTGCGCCGGCGACCGCCGCCTCCACCGCCTGCGCGCGATCGGGTAGCGGGATGCCGTAGCGCGCCAGCGCGGCGATCAGCTCGTTCATCCGCGCGCGCGCCGGAACGCCGCCAGCCCGCGATCGAGATCGGCGATCAGGTCGTCGGGATCCTCCAGCCCGATCTGCAACCGCACCAGCGGCCCGGCGAAATCGGGGGTGGTGGCCGTGCGATAGCGGTGCGGATCGACTGGCAGCGCGAGGCTTTCGTAGCCGCCCCAGCTGTAGCCGATGCCGAAATGCGCCAGCGTGTCGATCAACGCGGCGCGCGATCCTTCGTCCCCACCGTCCAGGACGAACGAGAACAGGCCGGACGATCCCGCGAAGTCGCGCGCCCACACGGCATGGCCGGGGCAGGAGGGCAGCGCCGGGTGCAGCACGCGCGCGACGCCGGGCTGCGCGTCCAGCCAGCGCGCGATCGCCAGCGCGCCGTCCTGATGCTGTTTCAGCCGCACCGCCATGGTGCGCAGCCCGCGCGACGCCAGCCAAGCGTCGTCGGGGCTGGTCACCTGCCCGAGCTGGAACGCGGTGTCGCGCAGCGCCGCGAACCGCCCCGGCGCGGCGGTGACCGACCCCAGCATGACGTCCGAATGGCCGACGACATATTTGGTGCACGCCAGGATCGTGTAATCGACGCCGTGCGCGATCGCGGGGAACAGCAGCGGCGTCGCCCAGGTGTTGTCGAGCACCGTCGCCACCCCGCGCGCGCGCGCCGCCGCGACGATCGCGGGGACGTCCTGCACCTCGAACGTCAGGCTGCCGGGGCTTTCCATGACGATCGCGCGCGTCGCCGGGCCGATCAGGTCGGCGATGCCGGCGCCGATCAGCGGATCGTAGAAGCGCGTGGTGATCCCCATCCGCCGCAGCAGCCCGCCGGCCATCGACCGCGTCGGGTCATAGGCGCTGTCGGTCACCAGCAATTCGTCGCCCGGCGACAGGATCGCGAGCAGGCAGCCGGCGATCGCGGCGACGCCGGAGGGGTAGAGGAACGTCCCCTCCGCGCCCGGTTCCAGTTCCGTCAGCGCGTCCGCCAGGCTCCATTGCGTCGGCGTGCCGCGCCGGCCGTAGAACAGCCGGTGGTGCGTGTCCTTCCCCGCGGCGGCGCGCAGCTGCGCGACATCGTCGTACAGGATCGTCGAGGCGCGCCACACGGGGGTGTTGACGATCCCGCGGGTCCATTCGTCGCGCCGCCCGGCGGTGACGACGCGGGTGGCGGGCGCGAGGTCGTGCGCGTGATGGGTGTCGTCGCTCATGCCGCCCCCGTCGCCTTGGGCGTGGACGGATCGGCGCCCCATTCGGTCCAGCTGCCGTCATAGACCGCCGCCTCGCGGCCCAGAAGGTGCGCGCCGAACGCCAGCACGCTGGCGGTGATCCCCGATCCGCAGGTCATCGTCATCGGGCGGTCGAGGTCGATGCCGGCGTCGGCGAAGGCAGCGGCCAGTTCATCGCCGCGCTTCCACGTGCCGTCCGCGTGGAACAGCCGGTCGTACGGCAGGTTGCGCGCACCCGGCATGTGACCGGCGGCGATGCCGGGGCGCGGATCGGCTTCCTCGCCGGTGAAGCGCGCGGGCGAGCGGGCATCGACCAGCTGCTCCGACCCGTCGGCGACGATCGCGCGCACCGCAGCCATGTCGCGGATGCCGACGCCGACCTCGCGCGGGGTGGCGTGGCGCGGGGCGGGGGCGCCGGGGCCGGCTTCCAGCGCGCGGCCTTCCGCCTTCCACGCCGCCAGCCCGCCGTCGAGGATCGCGACATCGGTGAAGCCGAACGCGCGCAGCATCACCCAGGCGCGCGCCGCGGTGTGGTGCGCGGCATCGTCGTACAGGACGATACGGGTGGCGTCGCCCAGCCCCAGCCGCGCCATCCGGCTGGCGAATTGCGCCGGGCCGGGCAGCGTCGAAGGTAGTGGGCTGGCGGTATCCGAAAAGCCGTCCAGATCCATGAACACCGCGCCGGGGATGTGCCCGGCGGCGAATTCGGCGCCGGCATCGCGCGGCGGCGCGCCCGGCAGCTTCACATGATAGGTGGCATCGGCGACGCGCAGGTCGCGCGCGCTCAGCTGGGCCGCGAGCCATTCGGTGGAGACGAGGGGTTCCATGCCCCCGTCATAGCCGCGCAGGGCGTGGAGGGAACAGGTCGCATTTCCGTGCGCGCGCGCCTATGTGCGCGGGCATGACACCGAAGTTCCTTGGCCAGGCCAGCACGCTTCCCGCATCGCCGGAGGAAGCGGCGCTCGACTACGTTCCCAACCCGCGCCCCGGCACCCACTATCTGGTGCGGTTCGTCCAGCCGGAATTCACCTCGCTCTGCCCGGTGACCGGCCAGCCGGATTTCGCGCATCTGGTGATCGATTACGTCCCCGGCGATACGATCGTCGAATCGAAATCGCTGAAGCTGTTCCTGGGATCGTTCCGCAACCACGCCGCCTTCCACGAGGATTGCACCGTCGGCATCGGCGACCGGCTGTTCCGCGAAATGGCGCCGCGCTGGCTGCGGATCGGCGGTTACTGGTATCCGCGCGGGGGGATGCCGATCGACGTCTTCTGGCAATCCGGCCCGCCGCCGGAGGGGGTGTGGCTGCCCGATCAGGGGGTCGCGCCGTATCGCGGCCGCGGCTGAGCGATCGGCGACGCGTCGGCCCGCCGCATCCCGCGTTCGATTGATCGCGATCAGCACGATTGCCGGTGGTTGCATTGCAGCATTATTGCAACCAACTGCTTCATGACGGGTTCATCGCTCCAAGTGCGTCGGTGAAACTCCCGTCGTGCTGCATCAGCGAAGGCAGAGGAATGAAGCAGTCGGCTATCCCGCAGGACGTCACGCATATCGCGCTCGTCGGCAATTTCCTTCCCCGCAAGTGCGGTATCGCGACCTTCACGACCGATACCTATACCGCGCTCAAGCGCCGTTTCCCGGACATGACGGTGGACGTCTATGCGATGGACGACCATCCGGGGCGCTACGATTATCCCGACGCGGTAACCGGCACGATCCCGCAGCATGACCGCGCCGCCTATCTGGCGACCGCGCGCGCGATCGAGGCGAGCGGCGCGCAGGCGCTGTGGGTCCAGCACGAATATGGCATCTTCGGCGGCGAGGCGGGGGCGCATATCCTGTCGCTGATCGACCGCGTGTCGATCCCGCTGGTGGTGACGCTGCACACCATCCTGGAAAAGCCGAGCGCGGCCGAGCGCACCGTGCTGGAAGGGCTGCTGCGCCGCGCCGCCAAGGTGATCGTGATGGCCGAGCGCGGGCGCGAGATCCTGGAGCGCGTCTATGGCGCGAATGCGAAGGCGATCGCGGTGATCCCGCACGGCGTGCCCGACCGCCCGTTCGTCGAGCCCGATTCGCTCAAGCACCGCTTCGGCTGGACCGGGCATCGTGTGATCCTGACGTTCGGGCTGCTGGCGCCGGGCAAGGGGATCGAGACGATGATCGAGGCGATGCCCGCGGTGGTCGAGAAGCACCCGGACGCGATGTACGTCGTGCTGGGCGCGACGCACCCCAATCTGGTCGCGCACGAAGGCGAGCGGTATCGCGATTCGCTGAAGGAGCAGGCCGACCGGCTGGGCGTGGGCGCGAACGTCGCGTTCATCGACGCTTTCGTCGAGCATGACGACCTGATCGACTATCTGCAGGCCGCCGACATCTATGCCACGCCGTATCTGAACCCGGCGCAGATCACCAGCGGGACGCTGAGCTATGCCGTGGGCGTGGGCAAGGCGGTCATCTCCACGCCTTACGTCCACGCGACCGAGATCCTGGCCGACGGGCACGGTGTGCTGGTCGACTTCCGCGATTCGGCGGCGTTCGCGCGGGAGATCAACGACCTGCTGGGCAGCAAGCGCAACATCGCGCGGCTGTCGGCGCGTGCCTATGCCCGCGGGCGGACGATGATCTGGTCGCAGATGGCCGAGACCGCGATGGCGGAGATCGTCGGCGGCATCGCGGCGCAGCCCGCGCGGCTGCGCGGTACGGCCGCGACGCGCAAGGTGCTTCCCGTCGACCTGACCGCGGTCGAACGGATGAGCGACGCGACGGGGATGCTTCAGCATTCGATCTTCTCCGTCCCCGACCGGCGCCACGGCTATTGCATCGACGACAATGCCCGCGCGCTGATGCTGATGAGCGCGGTGGAGGATTGCGACCCGGCGACGCGCGACAAATGGACCACCGTCTATGCCGCGTTCGTCCAATATGCGTGGAACCCCGACGCACGGCGGTTCCGCAATTTCATGAACTTCGACCGGACTTGGTGCGAGGATATCGGGTCGGAGGATTCGAACGGCCGCGCGCTGTGGGCGCTGGGCGTCACCGCGCGCGACGCGCATGAGACCAAGCATCGCGACTGGGCGCAGGCGATGTTCGATGCCACCGCCAGCCTGGCGCTGGAGCTGGAAAGCCCGCGCGCGCAGGCGTTCGCGATGCTGGGCGCGGCGGCGGTGCTGCAGGCCTCGCCCGGCCACCAGCTGGCGTCGCAGATCCTGCGGCGCTTCCCCGACGAGCATCTGGCGCTGCTTGACGCGGCACGGCGCCCCGAATGGGGCTGGTTCGAGATCGTGCTGGCCTATGACAATGCCCGCCTGCCCGAGGCGATGATCCGCGCCGGGGTGGCGCTGGATCGCCGCGACCTGATCGAGTGCGGACTGGACACGCTGGCGTGGATCGTCACCAAGCAGACCGCGCCGGAGGGCCATTTCCGCGCGGTGGGATCGGAAAGCTTCGGCCGCATCTACGCCGAGCCGCTGCCGTTCGACCAGCAGCCGCTGGAGGCGCAGGCGACGATCGATGCGTGCGCGGCGGCGTTCGACGCGACCGGCGACCGTCGCTGGTTCGACGAGGCGAAGCGCGCCTATGACTGGTATCTGGGTGCCAACGACCTCGACCTGCCGCTCGCCTCGCTGGGCGATGGCGGATGTTTCGACGGGTTGATGCCCAGCGGGCTGAACCGCAACCAGGGCGCTGAATCGATCCTGGCGCTGCAAATGGCGTCGTGCGCGATTTCGGGGCTTTCAAAGCGCGTGGAAAAAGTGGCAGGGACTGGGGTGCACGAACGGTCGGCCTGACGCCGATCGGACGAGCGAGCGTTACGTCCATAACGACGAGGCTGGTCCTTGAAGCTGTTCAACCACCGGCTGCGTCTGCATGCCGATCCGTCGCGAGTGGTGGTCCGACCCTTTCATATCGGGTGGATGGCGCCGCAGAATGGCGGCCCCAGCCGGTCGCAACGGCTTATCAGCGAGGTGGTCAGCATGTCGCCGCAGGAAGCGCGCGACCAGCTGGAACTGGTGCTGAAGGATTTCGAGGCGCGCCACTGGCAGACGCGCCGCGTATTCATGACCCGTTACGACGAGATCGCGTCGGCGCACGGGCTGGACGGCAGCCGCATCTCTGATGAGAAGCGGCAGCTGATCGGCGCCTATTTCTGCCACGAATACAGCTATGCCGCCGCTGCGCTGATGAATCCCAGCGTGGTGCCGCATCCCGACCAGAGCGGGATGGAGGATGGGGCGCAGCGCATCCTGATGTCGCTGCGCGCGGTGGGGGAGGGGCATATCTCCTCGGTCGCGTTCCGCGAAGGCATCATCACCAGCGACAATGAGCTGAAGCTGGCGCCCGAGCCGCCGTTCGCGAC
>NZ_LSJO01000080.1:0-1449 GCF_001556735.1 Sphingomonas sp. CCH9-F2
GGAGGAGTTCCCGTACACGATCCGCGTGACGTCGGACATCACCGAGTCGAACGGATCGTCGTCGATGGCGACCGTCTGCGGCGGCTCGCTGGCGCTGATGGACGCGGGCGTGCCGATCAAGCGCCCGGTGTCGGGCATCGCGATGGGCCTGATCCTGGAGGGCAAGGACTTCGCCGTCCTGTCCGACATCCTGGGTGACGAGGATCACCTGGGCGACATGGACTTCAAGGTCGCCGGCACCAGCGAGGGCATCACCAGCCTGCAGATGGACATCAAGATCGCCGGGATCACCGAGGAGATCATGAAGGTCGCGTTGAGCCAGGCAAAGGAAGGCCGCGCGCACATCCTGGGCGAAATGGCCAAGGCGCTGTCGACCACCCGCACCGAATTGTCGGCGCATGCGCCGCGGATCGAGACGATGCAGATCGACAAGTCGAAGATCCGCGACGTCATCGGCACCGGCGGCAAGGTGATCCGCGAGATCGTCGCGCAGACCGGCGCGAAGGTCGATATCGACGACGAAGGCGTCATCAAGATCAGCTCGTCGGACGGCGCGCAGATCGAGGCGGCGATGAACTGGATCAAGGGCATCGTCGAAGAGGCCGAGGTCGGCAAGATCTACACCGGCAAGGTCGTCAACATCGTCGACTTCGGTGCGTTCGTGAACTTCATGGGCGGCAAGGACGGTCTCGTCCACGTCTCCGAAATGAAGAACGAGCGTGTCGAGAAGCCGGGTGACGTCGTGTCCGAGGGGCAGGAGGTCAAGGTCAAGGTGCTGGAGATCGATCCGCGCGGCAAGGTTCGCCTGTCGATGCGCGTCGTCGACCAGGAAACCGGCGCCGAGCTGGAAGACACCCGCCCGGCGCGCGAACCGCGCGGCGAGCGTAACGAGCGCAGCGACCGTGGCCCGCGCCGCGAAGGGCGCGGCGACCGTGACGGCGGCGGCCGTGGTGGCGAGCGCGGCGGCGATCGCGGCCCGCGCCGCGAAGGCCGCGGCCCGCGCCGTGAAGGCGGCAAGGACGAGGGCGACGCCCCCGCCTTCGCCCCGGCGTTCCTGACCGGCGACCGCGACTAAGCGACCGCCGGTCCCACGGGACCGAAACGACGACGGCCCCGGCAGCACGCGCTGCCGGGGCCGTTTTCGTTCGGGCGATGTGCGCGCCCCTCAATCGCCGGGGACGTTGACCACCACGTCGGTCTTCCCCTCATCGTGCCGCGAAAAGGCGATCGACACGCTCTTGCCGTCCTTTTCTCCGGCGAGCATCCCGCCATCGGCGCCGACGAACGACGACGGCACCTTCCATCCTGCGCCGGTCAGCGACCCCTTGTAGAAATCGAGCACCTTGCCGATCGCGTCGGGGGTGCTGAGCGTCACCATCTTGTTCTTCTTGCCGTCGTCGTCTAATCGCGCTGGTCGCAAGTCAATTCTGAGCTGTCGTTGCCGGAAGC